>JAICVH010000097.1 GCA_025935435.1 Burkholderiales bacterium | reverse complement strand
TTCATCGCCGCGCTGGATCAATGGTCGCGCGATGGAGTGCCCGCCAACCCTCGGACATGGCTCGTCTCGACCGGACGCTTCAAGGCGATCGATCGCATCCGTCGCCGGGCGCGGTTCGACGCGGCGCTCCCCCAGTTGGCAGAGGACCTCGACACCAGCGACAGTACGGAATGGGTCGATGAGGGCATCGAGGACGACCGGCTGCGGCTGATCTTCACGTGCTGCCACCCCGCCCTGCCGCCGGAGGCGCGCGTCGCGAATCTTCGCTTTCGCACGCACGATACGCTGGGCGAGCGTCGGGGCACCGGTGAGGAATGCCTGGGCAATCGCCTCGGTCGTGAGGCCGCACACTTCGCGCAGCGTCAGCGCGACCTGCGCGTCGGGCGCCAGCGCCGGGTGGCAGCAGGTGAAGATCAGCCGCAGCCGGTCGTCTTCGATCGGCTCGGCGTCCGTCACGATTGATTCGTCCGGAATCGCGTCGACGATTTCGGCGACGTCGTCCATCGCGACGAAGCGCGTGCGTCGACGAATGCCATCGATCGCCTTGAAGCGACCGGCCGACACCAGCCACGCACGCGGGTTGTCCGGCACCCCGACCTTCGGCCACTGCTCCAGCGCCGCGCGAAATGCGTCGTGCAGCGCTTCTTCGGCGATGTCGAAGTCGCCGAGGAGCCGGACCAGCGTCGCGTATACGCGTCGCGATTCGCTGCGGTAGAGCGCGTCGACGCGCGCAGCAACGGCGCCTGTCGTCTCGCTCGGTACAGGCATCGCGTCAAGGCTCCTTAACGCTGCGGTGCCTTTGCAAGCTCGGCGGCGCGCGCGCGTTGGCGCTCTTCCTGCTCGCGCAACTCAGGCGTGAACTCCGCGCCGAAGTCCGCGACCTCGTACAGCGGCCGTATCTCGATCTCCGATTCCTCACCAGGCATCGGATCGGGGCAGCGCTTGACCCATTCGACGGCTTCCTGCTTGGACTTGCACTGCCACAGCCAGAAACCGGCGACGAGTTCGTTGGTCTCGGTGAACGGGCCGTCGACGACCGTGCGCTTGCCGCCTGCGAATCGGACGCGCGTGCCTTCCGAGCTCGGACGCAGACCTTCGCCGGCCAGCATGATGCCCGCCTTGATCAACTCGTCGTTGAACCTGCCCATGTCGGCCAGCAATTCCCGCGTGGGAAGTTTCCCGGCCTCGCTATTCTTCGTCGCCTTGACCATCACCATGAATCGCATCGTCGTCTCTCCGTCAGGAATGTCGTTGGGAGCTGGATCGTTCGTGTCCGCTCTACTGTAGACGAACGGGATCTGCCCACATCGACAGTCCCGCTGAAATATTGTTTACGGCGCCTCGATCGCCGCGAGCGCCCGCGCGATGCTGGCGGCGTCCCGCGGGCGGATCAGTCGATCGATCTCCCGGCCATCACGAAGGAACACGAGCGTCGGCCACAGTTTGACGCGGAACGATCGTCCGAGCGGCCGCCCTGGCCCGTCCTCGACCTTCAGATGCCGGACTGCCGGGTGCTGCGCGAGCGCCGCGGCGATGGCGGGCTGCGTCGCGCGACAGACGCCGCACCACGACGCCCCGAACTCGATGACGGTGGCGCCGGTCAGCGCGTCAACCTCGGAACGGGTCGGTTCCGAGCGTATCGAGCGATCCATTCAGATCAGACGGAAGCGAGCGACCTTCATTGGATTGCACGCGGCCTGTGCCGCGTCAACCGAGCGGCAAGCGTGCGACGCGCAACATCCGGATCATGCGCAGCGCGGTTTCACGCCCACGGTAATAGCCCGGCACGCGGATCGTTTCGGCGAAGCCGAGCGCACGATAGAACGCGTAGGCGGGTGCGTTCGATGCGCGGAGCTCGATGTGCACCGACGCAATGCCCGCGACGTACGCGGACTCGAGCAGCCACTCGATCAGCCTGCGCCCGATGCCCCGGCGCTGATGCTCGGGTTTGACGGCGAGCAGGATCAGGTGCGCGCGTTCGTCGCCGAAGCGCATGATGGCGAAGCCGATCGGCTGCGAACGTGTGCGCGCGACGACCGTCACCGTATCCGCGTCGTGAATGAGCGCCGCGAGTCGGGGCGGCCGATACGCCCAGCCGAGCCCGCTTTCGATCAGATCGCGTGCGAGCATCGCAAGCGGCCGCGCATCCCCGTCGGTTGCAAGCGCCAGTTCGATGTCGAGCGATGCCATAAGGCGATTGTGCCATCGCCGCAGGCAAGCCGACGACGCGGGCGATTGGCCGCGTCGTCTCTGGGGGGCGTGTCCGGTGCTGCTTTCGACCAACGCGGCACCTTGGCGCGCGAAACGCGCCGGTGGGTTGCCTAAAACGTGCTGCAGTGAAGGAATCCGCGGTTGCCGAAGCAATGCGTCATGTAATCGCGACGCTGCTCCAGTCTGTCGTTGGTTGCGAGCCGCAGCACGCACTCGCGCCAGGGGTCCGTGTCGACCTTGTAACCGAGCTTTTCGCAACCCGGACCATAGACGCGCAGCATGTCGTCGACGTCGCGCTGCACGGCGGCCGCGCGCTCCGCCTGCGTGGCGCAACCGGCCAGAACGAGCGTCAAGGTTAAAACGACAAAGGTACGCATCGAGTTCTCCAATCGAACAACGGGCGCGGGCTTAGGGACTTCGAGCGACCGTTAACCCGTTAACGCCGCGCGGCGCGGAAGATTCCGCAGCAACGCTACATTTCGTTCTAAGACTGCGGGCGCGCGCAACCGTTCAGCGTACGGCCTCCCGCAGAAAGGCCTCTGCCTGCGCGCGATCGGGTTCGGCGTGCATCGCCGCGAATTCGGCGAGCGCATCACGTGCATCGCTTAGCGCCCGTTCGACGTTTCCAACGGCGGCTTCGAGTCGTGCACGACAGTAAACCGTGCGTGCAAGCTCGAGGCGGGTGCCGAACGCGCTGAACATGTCCGCAGCGCGATCGAGGGCCGAACGCGCGCGCGAAGGCTCGGCTCGTCCCATCAGAATGCGGGCCTGCATCTGTTCCGCGAGCGCCTCGTAGTACGGCGCTTGCGCGAACTTCCCAAGCGCAAGCGCGCTGGTTGCCATGCGCTCTGCCTCGTCGAGCCGACCGGCAGCGAGAAATGCGTGCGCAGCGCGTGCCATCACGACCATCCGGGAAAGGCCGTTTTCGGTATCCCGCACGAGAATCTCGCACGGTTCGTACCAGCGCATCGCTGCATCGACGTCGCCGCGCGTCAACGCGACGTAGCCAAGTCCGTTCATCGCCCACGCGGTGAGCACGATCTGGTTCAGTCGCTGCGCATTTCCGTAGCCTATTTCGGCGTGCGACTGCGCGCTGTCGAAGTCGCCGACGTCGGCGAGCGTGACCGCGAGAAACGACTCGAGCCAGATCGCGAGACGTGCTTCGCCGATGCGCTCGCAAACTGTCAACCCGGTGCGAAGCGCGTCGCACGCCGCCTGCAGTTCACCGCGGCCCCACAAGCCTTGCGCGCGTCCGAGCGTTGCCCAGGCGACGCGGGCGAGCGATCCGATCTTGCGACCGTTCGCCTCGTCTAGCGCCGCGTACCGGATCGCATCATCCCAATGACCGCGCGACGCCGCATTCTCCGCCAGGAATTCGTAGCCGTTGGCGATCCATTCCGGACGATCGTGACGGCGTCCGAGTTCGATCGCGACGTTGGCCCAGTGATCGCTCCGCGCATACGCGAGCACGTGCTGATGCGCGCCGGCAAGGTACGGATAGATGTTGCCGATCGTCGTCGGGTCGGCGAGCGGCTCGGCAAGTTCGCGCGCGCGCTCCAGGAATTCGATCGCCTTCACATGCTGCGCCCGGTAATGGTGATAGCGACCCACGAGCGCCGTCGCGAAGGCGAGTTCGGCCGGCTGCTCCGCCGGATCGAGTTCGGCCAGCGCTTCTTCAAGGCGAACCAGTCCGCGCGGATCGCCGATCGGGACGAACGCGTTGCCGACCTTGAGCTTCAGTGCGGCGCGCGCGCGAGGCGTCATCGCTGCCTGCAACGCGCGCTCGTAGCACTCGGTCGCCGCGAGCACGCTGCCGCGCGCGACGTGGATGTCCCCCATGCGTTCATCGAGCCGCGCGATGTCCTCGCCTCGTTGCAGCGCCTCGGCCGACTCACGCGCCTGTGCGAGGTACACGAGCGCTTCGTCATGCGCGAAGACCGCCTCGGCCGCATCGGCCGCCTGCTGCAGGTGCGCAAGCGAACGGGCAAGATCACCCGCCTGCATGAAATGGTGCGCGAGATCCTGAGCATGCCCGTGGCCGCGCGATCGATCGGACGCGCCGTCATAGAGGCGTTCCAGCGTTTCGCCGATCCGTTGATGCAGCCGTCGGCGTCGGATCGGATTGATTTCCTCGTACAGCACTTCGCGGATCTTGTCGTGCGTGAACGCGAAGCTTTCGCCGTTGACGGTCGCGCGCCGGTCATCGGGGCGAATCAACTGCGCACCGTTCGCTTCGTCCAGCGCATCGAGAAGATCGTCCTCGTTCGCCGCGGATACGGCGGCGAGTTCGCGAAACGAGAACACCTTGCCAAGCGCCGCCGCGGTGCGCAGCGCTTCCGCGGCGGGTTCGCTCAGCCGGTCGAGCCGGTAGCCGATCGCTTCCTTGACGCTTTGCGGCAGCGCGAGTTCGTTGTCGTCGCGCCGGTTCCATTCGCCGTTCTCGCGGTAAATGGCGCCTTGTTCGATCAGCGACTTGACGACTTCCTCGACGAAAAAAGGATTGCCCTCGGTCTCCCGGTAGACGGCCGCGGCGAACTCGTCCGATACGCGGTCCTGCCGGAACAGCGTCGCGAGCAGGGCACCCGTATCTTCGTGCGAAAGTCGCGACAGCGCGATCCGCGTGGCGAGCCGTTCACGGTTCCAGTCGACGAGCGCGCGTGCCAGCGGGTGTACGCGGTCGAGTTCGAGCTCGCGATACGCGCCGAGTATCAGTACGCGATCACCGCGGAGATTCCGCACGAGGTAGTGGAGCAGCGACAGCGTGCCCTGGTCGGCCCAATGCACGTCGTCGAGAAACAGCAACAGCCCCTGCTGACCGGCGAGTGCCTGCAGAAAGCGCGTCACGTTATCGAACAGCCGCAAGCGCTCCTCGTTCGGCGACAGCGGCGCATTCGGCGTCAGCGCGCCTAGTTTGCTTTCGATCTCTGGCGCAAGTTTTGCGATCTCGCTCGCGCTGCCGCCAAGCGCGTTACGCAGCGCGTCTACGCCGGTCCGGTGCACCCATTGTCGAAACGCCTCGATGAATGGCAGGTACGGCGTTGTCGCCTCGAATTCGTAGCAGCCACCGCGCAAGATCGTGGCGCCTGCGCGCTGCGCGTCGTCGAGCAGCGCCTGCGCGAGGCGCGTCTTGCCGACGCCCGGCTCCCCCGACAACAGGACGAGGTGCCCGCGCGCCTGCTCGGCCTGCGCCCAGTGCTGCCGCAGTTGCGCTGCTTCGGCGGCGCGTCCAACGAGGCGCCCGCGCACCAATTCCTGCAGCAGGCCGACGCTGGATGCGGCGCTTTCGTCGACCCGCAGCGGCGGAAAGTCCGACGGAAGGCCGGGCGTAACCAGCTGGAACAGCGAGTCGGGCTCGGCGAGGCCACGCAGCTTGTACACGCCGACGTCCCGCAGGACCGATCCTTCCGGTAAGGCCGGACCAATCGCGTGGGCCGTAGTGCTCGACAACAAGGTTTGGCCCCCGTGTCCAGCGTTCATGACGCGCTGCGCACGCACCAACGCGAGCGACGACGCATACGCGCCGTCGACGACGTCGACATCGCCGGTGTGCAATCCGATGCGAACGCGAACTTCGCCGACGTCGCCCCAGGCCGCGTTATGCAAGCTGCGCTGGATGTCGATCGCTGCGGCGGTCGCATCGCTCGCGTCGGCAAACGCCGCACAGAATGCGTCGCCGACGATGTTGAAGACGTGACCGTCGCGGGCCGCGATGGCGCGCGCGAGGATCGCATGATGCTGCGCGAGCGCGTTCTGACCGCGCGTACCGTGCCGTTCGATCAGCCGTGTCGACCCCTCGATGTCGGTGAAGAGGAGCGTGATCGTTCCAGCAGGCAGGTCGACGTTTCCGGGTTGAGCAGTGTGGTTCACAGGGTCGTGGAGAGGCGGGCGATCTGACCTCGGTCCTCGCGAAATCCTACAACGGCATCGGCCATCGGCCGATCGAGCGCTGCGGTGCGGTATGCGATCGTGCGAATGTCTGTGTCATCAGAGGGCTTTGCCATGAACGTGAGAAAGAGCCTGGTCGCGATGTGCATCGCCGCGGGATCGGTCGCCGCTTCGCTTCCCGCCTTTGGCGCCGATGTCTATGTGCGGATCGGTCCGCCCGCGCCGCGTTACGAGCCGGTGCCCGTCGTGGCACGGGGCTACGTGTGGGTGCCCGGGTATTGGGATTGGAACGGTCATCGCTACCATTGGGTAAAGGGGCATCGCGTGCGCGCCACCCGAAATGGTCATTGGGTGCCGCATCGGTGGGTCGAGGATCACGGCCGCTGGAGGGCGGAGCGCGGTCACTGGGATCACCGACGCTGATTCGTTGTTCGATCATTCGATAAACCGGCGCGCTTTCCGCGCCGGTTTTTTCATGGTCGCGCGGTTTTGTATGATGCGCCGGCAGCCGGGTGCACGGGCGTCCGGCTGCTTCCGCTCATTGGCTGACAACCCTTCCAGCACGCGCGAGCGCGTGATTTCACGTTTCTTGCGCATTGCGCTGCGTCGACCGTCGGGGCGCGGGTTTGCGCACTGGATCCACAGTTTTTCGCTTCACGTCTTCACCGGCTTTGCCGCGGTGGCGGCGCATTACGCGCTGATGTACGCAATGCTCCAAACCGGAATGGCCGCGGTTCCGGCGAGTGCGATCGGGTTCGGCGCTGGCGCACTGACGCGTTTCACGCTGTCTTATGCGCATATTTTCGCGCCGACGCGCGGCGTGCAGGCGGCCGGTCTGCGGTTCATCGTGGCGATCGCCGCACAACTCGCCGCAAATACGGGTTTGCTTGCGACGTTCACGCAAGCGGGTCTGACGGTGTGGCCGGCGCAAGTGCTGACGACCGTGCTGCTCACCGTCGTCAACTACCTCGTCTATCGCTGGTGGGTGTTCCGATGAGTCGCGGATACCCGGCGTTACGCGCGCCGCGAAGTTCGCCATCGTTATAATCGGGCGACGAAGGAGCATTGTCCGATGCGCACATCGCGCCGCGGCATGACGAACGTCTGGCTCGTGGCGGTGGTTTTGTACATTGCGAGCGGCTGCACGATTGCTGCGGATGCCGTCGTCGGAACGGTCGTGGCCGTGCGCGGAAATGTATTTGTCGAGGCGGCCGGTCCCCCGCATCCGCTTGTCGTCAACGCATCGGTGCGCGTGGGCGACGCGATCGTATCGCGCGATGGCAAGGCCAAAATTGCGCTCGACGACGGCTCGGTCATCTCGGTCGGCGAAAACACGCGCGTGAGGATCGATCGATTCGAGCGCTCGCAGGGATTCGTCCGTGCGCGGCTTGCGATCGTCTCCGGCGCCTTGCGTTTGCTGATCGCGAAAGTGGCGCCCGACGGCAATTTCGAGGTGGAGTCCGAAACCGCAATCGCGGCGGTGCGCGGTACCGACTGGGTGGTTGACGCGACGCCCGAGCAAACGTCGGTCGCCGTGTTGAACGGGAGGGTTGCGGTGTCCGGTCGCGGGACGCACGCAGCATCGACGGTATTGCTCGCGCTGCCCGGACACGGCACCGACGTGCGGCGCGGATCGGCGCCGACTCCGCCGATCCCTTGGGGCCCGCGCCGCCTCGCCGACGTGCTCGCTCGCGCGACATTCCAATAGCAGGGCGAAGCC
>JAICVH010000524.1 GCA_025935435.1 Burkholderiales bacterium | reverse complement strand
CGCTGCCGCTTGGCGCCTTCGCCGCGTTCGATGGCGACGCATCGCTCACCATCGGGGAACTCAAGCTTCGCAACGGTCAGCAAGTGTCGCGCATCACGACGGAAATCAATTCGGCCGATGCACAAGTCGACGTCAAAGTCACGGCCGGTGCGCTGCTGGGTGGTTCGCTGCGCGCGCAATTGCAGGTGGACGCGAGGCGGGCAGACGCACCCGCCGTTCATCTGCAGGCGAATGCGCAGGAACTCGACCTGCCGAAGCTCGCGGCCGCCGGTGGCATCACGCGGGAAATCCGCGGCGGCAAGGTTCGCGCAACGATCGACGTGACGGGACGCGGCATTACGCCGCATCGCGTTGCCAGCACGATGGACGGAACGATCCTGGTCGTCTCCGGCCCTGCGACGCTCGGGCGGACGACGACGCAGGAACAATCGGCGGTGTCACAGATCGCGGGCGCGCTCGATCCGTTTCGCGGTGTCGACGCAGCGACCGAATTGCGCTGTGCCGTGTTTCGACTGCCGTTGTCGAACGGTGTCGCGCACGTCGATCGCTCGATCGCCATCGAGACGGGCAAGGTTGCCGGCTCCGCGAGCGGGACGCTCGATTTTCGTGACGAGACGCTGGACCTGTCGGTGCAACCGCAGCTACGGCAGGGGATCAACGTGGACATTTCACAGTTCGCGAATCTCGTCCGCATTCGCGGTCGCTTCGACAAGCCGGCGGTGGCGATTGACGCCGCGCAATCGGCGCAGATGATCGCGAAGCTTGGTGCACTTGGCGCGAAGGGCGGGGGCCTGGAAGCCCTGGGACGCGCGCTGATAGCGACACCCAGCGATGCCGCGGCGCCGTGTGCAGTGGCGATGAGCGGCAAGGCGCCGCGCGAAGCGGCGCCGGCGCAACGCGGACAACCGGTGCCCGGGATCGATTTGCCCAACGACGTCGGCAAGGCCCTCGGCAAGCTGCTCGGTCGCTAAGGCTTGCGCGTTTCGTCCGGGTGCGGGTGCGTCGCGATCCAGTGGCGCGCAATGTCGATTCGCCGTGCGACCCACACGTCGTCGTGCCGCGCGATATGGTCGAGAAAACGCGCGAGCCCTGCGATGCGTCCGGGTCTTCCGGCCAGCCGCGCATGCAATCCGACCGACAGCATCTTGGGTCGTGCGAGCCCCCGCGGATCGCCTTCGTCGTACAGCGTGTCGAACGCGTCGCGCAGATACGTGAAGAACTGATCACCGCTGTTGAAACCCTGCGCAGTCGCGAAGCGCATGTCGTTCGTGTCGAGCGTGTACGGAACGACGAGATGCGGTTTCACGCCGTCGCGCGTCGGGACCCGCGTCCAGTACGGCAGGTCATCGGCGTAGCTGTCGGCGTCGTAGACAAAGCCGCCGTATTCGACGACGAGTCGCCGCGTTTGCGGACTGTCGCGGCCGGTGTACCAGCCGGCCGGCGGCGACCCGGTGAGCCGCGCGATCGTCTCGACGGCGCGCTCGATGTGCTCGCGCTCCACCGCTTCATCGACGTTCTGGTAGCTGATCCACCGATAGCCGTGGCTCGCGATTTCGTGGCCGGCTGCCATGCACGCGTCGGCCACGGCGGGATTGCGCGCGAGCGCCATCGCCACGCCGAAGATCGTGAGCGGCATGCGCCGCGCGGCAAAGAGCCGCAGTAAACGCCAGACGCCCGCGCGCGCGCCATACTCGTACAGCGATTCCATCGACAGGTGACGAGCAGCGAATGCCGGCGCGCCGATGATCTCGGAGAGGAATGTCTCCGAAGCTGCGTCGCCGTGCAGCACGCTGTTCTCGGCGCCTTCCTCGTAGTTCAACACGAACTGCAGCGCGATACGCGCGCTTCCGGGCCACCGGGGGTCGGGTGGTGACGCACCGTACCCGTGCATGTCGCGCGGATAGTCGGTTGCGTCGGCGGTCACGGCGCGGAAGCACGAATGAACATCGCCGCAGCATACAATGCCGCGTTCGCGGCGTGCAAAAGCCGCGGTGCACGCAGGACGCACATCGCGTGAACCCATAATCGACAACGTCAACCGATGGAGGCCTACGCAGGCGAGTGGCTGCAGCTGCTGATCCGGTGGATCCACGTGATCACCGGGATCGCCTGGATCGGCGCGTCGTTCTACTTCGTCTGGCTCGACAACAGCCTTCGTCCGCCGCCGAACGCGCGCGATGCACCGGATGCCGTCGGCGGCGACCTGTGGGCAATCCACGGGGGCGGCTTTTACCACGTCGAGAAATACCGCGTCGCTCCCGCAGTGCTGCCGCCGACGCTGCACTGGTTCAAGTGGGAAGCGTATTCGACGTGGCTTTCGGGCTTCGCGTTGCTCGTCGTGCTCTACTGGTGGCACGCCGATGCGTACATGATCGAGCACGGGCGCACATCGGTTTCGCCGCTGACGGCCGTCGGGATCAGCGCTGCGTTGCTCGTTGTCGGATGGCTCGCGTACGACCAGCTGTGCAAGCGGCTTGGTTTTGCGCACGAGCGCTTGCTCGGCGGCGTTGTCGTCGTGTTCGTGGCGCTCGTCGCGTGGGCGCTGTCCCAGGTGTTCAGCGGACGGGCGCTCTACATTCAGATCGGTTCGATGCTCGGCACGCTGATGGCGGCGAACGTGCTGTTCGTCATCATCCCCGCCCAGCGCCAACTCGTGATCGCGAAGGAGCAGGGACGGGCACCCGACGCCGTGCACGGACTGCGGGG
>JAICVH010000521.1 GCA_025935435.1 Burkholderiales bacterium | reverse complement strand
GTAGTGGAGAAGTCGCAGCGTTCGCAGCGGCTCGATCAGCGCGAGCTCGCGCCGATCGAAATCGCGGAACATCTCGTACGCGTCGAGGATGACGGCGAGCTGCGCTTGCATCGCCGTGCGATCGCCCGAGAGCAGCATCCACACGTCCTGGACTGCCGGCGCCATCAACGCGTCATCGAAGTCGACGAAATGCGGACCGTCATCGGTCCACAAAACGTTGCCACCGTGACAATCGCCATGCACGCGGAGCGTTGCTGTATCGATCGTCGCGTACGCGTCGCGCACGCGGCGCAGCGCCTCGTCGACGACGCTCGTCCACGCGGGAAGGAGATCGACGGGAATGAATTCGTGCGTGAGCAGGTACGCACGCGAGGCGTCGCCGTAACTTTCGACGGTCAGCCGCGGACGGTGGCTGAACGGCTGCTGTGCGCCGACCGCGTGCAGCCGGGCGATATAACGACCCAGGTGTTCGAGCGTGAGACGCTGCTCGAGCTCGGGTGCGCGGCCACCGTGTCGCGGGTACACGGCGAAGCGAAACCCATGGAAGCGATGCAGCGTGCGGCCATTGATGGCGAGCGGAACAACGACCGGGATCTCGGCCGCCGCGAGCTCGACTAGAAATGCATGTTCTTCGTCGATCTGCTCGTCCGTCCAGCGCGCCGGACGATAGAACTTGGCAACCACGGGCGGGGCATCATCGCGCCACACCTGATAGACGCGGTTCTCGTAACTGTTGAGTGCGAGCAGCCGGCCGTCACCGCGGATATCGATGCTGTCGAGCGCATCGAGAACGCAGTGTGGCGTGAGCGCGGCGTAGGGGTGGGGCGTATCGTTCATCATCGCATCGCTGCGAATGGATTCTACGGTGGACGCGATTTGGTATCGTTCGCCGTTTCGATTGCGCGCGAGCGTCCATGGCCCTCAGCAGCATCATCGACACCATCGCCGAGCACTGGGAACGCGAGATCATCCCGCAACTCGTCGATTACATCCGCATTCCGGCCAAGTCGCCGCATTTCGATCCGGACTGGGAGCGGAACGGGCATATCGAACGTGTGATCCGCCTCGCGGAAGCGTGGGCACGTGAGCAGCCGATTGCAGGGCTTGCGCTGGAAATCGTGCGGCTTCCGGGGCGCACGCCGGTCCTGTTCTTCGAAGTTCCAGGCGATGCGGCGCGCACGGTGCTCTTGTATGGCCATCTGGACAAGCAGCCGGAGATGGTCGGATGGCGCGGCGATGGGGGCCCGTGGACGCCGCTGATCGAGGACGGGAAGCTGTACGGACGCGGTGCCGCCGACGATGGTTACGCGATCTTCTCCGCACTGTCAGCGCTTCGCGCGCTTTCGGCGCGGGGCGTCAAGCACGCGCGTTGCATTGGCGTGATCGAGACTTGCGAAGAGAGCGGCAGCTACGATCTGCCGGCATACCTGGACGCGCTGCGGCCGCGGCTCGGCAACGTCGATCTCGTCATCGGGCTGGATTCGGGATGTGGCGACTACGAACGGTTGTGGGCGACGACCTCCTTGCGCGGACTCGCGGCGGGCAAGCTCACCGTCGAGGTACTGACCGAAGGCGTCCACTCGGGCGATGCAAGCGGACTCGTCCCGTCGTCGTTTCGCATTGCGCGCATCCTGCTCGACCGGGTCGAGGATGCGACGACCGGCTGGGTCAAACCGGCAGCATTTCACGTACCGATACCGCCCGAGCGTGTGGAGCAGGCGGCGCAGGCCGCGGCGATCCTCGGCGATCTTCTCTTTCGCAAGTATCCGTTCGCCGGCAGCACCCGGCCCATGGTGATCGATGGCGCCGAGGCAATGCTGAACCGCACCTGGCGTCCCGCGTTGTCGATCATCGGCGCGGACGGCCTGCCGCCGATCGCCAATGCGGGGAACGTCCTGCGACCGCTGACGTCGCTCGAGTTGTCGTTGCGCCTGCCACCGCTCGTGGATGGCCATCAGGCAACGCTTGCACTGAAATCGCTGCTCGAAGCGAATCCGCCGCATGGCGCGCGCGTGACGTTCGACACAGCGCAAGGGGCGACCGGATGGAACGCGCCGCCAACGCGACCATGGCTGGCCCGCGCGCTCGACGCGGCGTCGCGGGCGGCGTTCGGGAAACCGGCAGCCGCGATGGGCGAGGGCGGCACGATTCCGTTCATGGCGATGCTCGGCGCACAGTTTCCGCAGGCGCAGTTCCTGATCACCGGCGTGCTCGGCCCGCGTTCCAATGCGCACGGGCCGAACGAATTCCTGCACCTCGACTATGCGAAGCGGCTCACTGCGTGCGTCGCCGAGGTACTTGCGGCGCACGCGTCCGCTGATGATTGATCGATGCCGTCGTACGCTTGCGCGCCGGCGTTCGATGACCGCGGCAACGGCAGCAATGCGAGCGTGCGAGCCCGATAGCGGCGCACCAGTAATCGTGTGACGTCGGGGTCGAATGCCGCGCCCTGCGGCGCTTCGATGAGCGCCGCGAGTCCTCCGTCGTCGTGCGCCGTTCCGAGCCAGCACCAGTTGCGAATGACGTGCACGTCGACCCGATCGCCGGTCGCCGCGCGTTCGCGAACGAGCGCTGCACCGGCAGCGGGCCAGCGCGGAATAGCCAGCGGCGACAGTGCGTGTGCAAGCCGCTCGTCGTGTGCGCTCGGCGATTCCTCGCCGACGCATACACCGTCGCAACGGTGTAGCTGTCGCGCGAAACACGGCCCGTCCGGCCG
>JAICVH010000761.1 GCA_025935435.1 Burkholderiales bacterium | reverse complement strand
GTCACAGAGCCGGGCGGCCGCTTGGCGAGCTCACGATAGAACGCGGGAACCGGATCGCGCGGCACTTGGATGACGTACGGGTTGTGCGCCGGGTCGTAATCGAACTGGTAGCGCAGGTGACCCCAGAACTGGTTGGGGAAATGCCATTGTGCGGCGATCGGACCGACGAAAAGCATCAGCGCGACGAGTGCCGCCGCAGCGAGCGCTTCGGGTGCCGGACGTCGAGCAAATTCCAATGCGCCGACGACGCCTTCGGCGGCGAACAGCAGCAGGAAGGGAAGCGCCGGGATCAGGTAGCGGGCGAGGACCAACGGATGCGCGATCCATTCCGCGCCGCTCGCGGCGACAGCGACGGCCGCACCACCAATGACCGTTGCGAGATACCAGGCAAACACCGGATCGCGGCGCGCGGCGAGACGGAATCCCACGATGACGGCAACCCAGAACAGCGCGCCGACGATCGCCGAGCCGGTGCCTGCCAGCATCAACGCGGTCCTGGACAAGCTTTCGAGCGTTACAGCGTCGCGCCCCGCCTTCTGACCGATCTCGTTCCAGTCGTTTATGAATGGCGGCAGCAGCAGTAACGCCAGGGGGATCGCGGTCGCCACGCCGAGCGCCACCAGGCGCAGGCATGCAGCACGATCGAGCGTTCGCAGCGCGCGCACGCCGTGGAACACGAACGGCAGCAGCGTGAATGGCAACGTCGTCGCGTGCAGCCACCCGGCGAGTACGGTTGCAATCGCATAGAGGGCAGCGTCGCGTCGCCGGCGATCGCGCCACCAGCCGTGGAACGCGACCAGCGCGATGAACGTGAGCAGGCTCGTGATCGCATACGGTCGCGCGACCTTGCTGTGATACACGAGCAGCGGCGACGTCGCTACGAGCGCCGTCCATACGGCGCGCACGGACAACGGAACGAAGCCCGTGAGCAGGCGCGGGCCGATCACGAGAAGGCCGATGCCCGCGACTAGCGGCGGCACGTGCATGCCCCACTCCGACAGGCCGAGCGTCCGGTATAGCGCCTGGTAATAGAGCGTCAGCGGAATGCTGTAATCGGCATAGCCGAGGTGCGTGAGGATGTCGACCGGTCCGGCGCGCAGCAGCTTGTGGATCGCGTGCCATTCGTCATCGATCAGGATCTGGATGTCGATCTGCCAGACCCGCAGCGCGGCGCCGGTGACGAACGACACGAGCAGCAGCGCGTTCCACGCGCCGACGCCCGGCGGACTTCTTCCGATCTGTGAACGACCGACCGGCGGGGACAGCGCCGCTTCGCCGCCCCCGGTCACGCGCCGGCCGCTGCGGTCGTGTCGGCTGCGGGCAACCGCCATTTCGGCGCATCGGAAAAAATGCGCGGCGCCGCAATGCCGATCCGCCATAGCGCGTACTGCAGACTCACGACGATCACGCCGACTCCGTAGACGACGGAGCGCCCGAAGTCGATCTCGCTGGCGTCGTCGAAGTAGCGCGTCGGGCAGGAAACTTCACCGATGCGCATGTCGAACGCGTGTGCCTGCACGAGCATCTGGTTGTCGAACACGAAATCC
>JAICVH010000168.1 GCA_025935435.1 Burkholderiales bacterium | reverse complement strand
TTACAACAACATCACGCAGTCGAATCGCAACCGATTGCTGTGGACCGATCCGTATGTCGATGGCGTCAAGACCGGCCACACCGACGCAGCCGGTTGGTGCCTCGTCGCGTCGGCAAAGCGCGGCGACCGGCGGCTCGTTTCGGTGGTGCTCGGTGCGGCGTCCGATTCGTCACGCGCCGCGGAAAGCCAGAAGCTGTTGAACTGGGGTTTCCAGGCGTTCGACACGGTCGCGCTTTATCAGTCGGGCAAGCCGGTGACAACGCTTCGCGTCTGGAAGGGCGCCACGCGCGACGTGAATGCGGGCTTCGTCGCGGATCGTTATCTGACGCTGCCAAAAGGCAAAGCCGACAAGCTCGCGCTGACGCTCGAATCGCGCGAGCCGCTGATCGCGCCCGTGTTGAGCGGGCAGCCGGTTGGCGTGGTAAAAGTCGCGCTCGAAGGCCAGGCGATCGCGGAATTTCCGATGATCGCGCTCGACGAGGTGCCGCTCGCGAACCTGTTCGGTCGCGCGGTCGACACCGTGAAGCTCTGGTTCACGAGCCGCTGACGCGCGCGGCGTTGCACAGATTCACGACGAGACACGGCCCGCGCAACGGGGACGAACGATGGCGGACGAGCAGACGGTTTACCTGAACGGGCAGTTCCTGCCGATCACCGAAGCGAAGGTTTCGGTGCTCGACCGGGGATTCATCTACGGCGACGGCGTGTACGAAGTCGTGCCCGTATACGGCAGGCGGCCGTTTCGGATGGCGCAGCATTTGAAACGGCTGCAATACAGCCTGGACGGGATCCGGCTCGCGAATCCGCATACCGACGCGCACTGGCGGCAATCGATCAACGAGCTGATCGAACGCCAGCCGTTTGCCGATCAGGCCGTCTATCTGCAGGTCACGCGAGGTCCTGCCAAGCGCGATCACGCGTTTCCGAAGGGCGTTGCGCCAACGGTGTTCATGATGAGCAACCCGCTCGTGCTGCCGGCGCGCGAGCAGGTCGAACGCGGCGTGGCCGTCGTGACCGCGCAGGACAATCGCTGGCTGCGCTGCGATCTCAAGACGACGTCGCTGCTCGGCAATGTGCTGATGCGCCAACTCGCCGTCGATCGTGACGCCGTCGAAACCGTCATGTTCCGCGACGGTCACCTGACCGAGGCATCGGCGTCGAATGTGCTGATCGTGCACGACGGCGTCATCGTGGCTCCGCCGAAGGACAACCTGATTCTGCCGGGCATTACCTACGATGCGACGCTCGAGATTGCCGACCGCGCTGGCGTGCCGCTCGACGTGCGCGCGGTGACGCACGCGGAGGCGATGGGCGCGGACGAGATGTGGCTGTCGTCGTCGACGAAGGAAGTGCTCGCCATCACGACCGTCGACGGTCGGGCGTTCGCGGGCGGTCGGCCCGGTCCGGTATTCCGGCGCGTTTACGAGGCGTTCCAGCAGGCGAAGGCCGACGCGAAGTAGCAGCCGCGACGTTCCCGTCGATCGCGCCTTGGTTCGGTCCGGTCAATCGTCGGGCAACCCGCCCGTCGTCCCGTAGCGCCCGTGATGGAACACGAGGCCGCGGCCGTGCGAACGTTCGACGCGCATCACCTCGCCGATGAACAGCATGTGGTCGCCCGTGCGATGCACCGCATGGTGCTTGCACTCGAACCACGCAACGCAGCCGTCGATCAGCGGGGCATCCGCCCAGCCGAGCCGGTAAGGCACGTTCGCGAAGCGGTCGGCATGCGGGCGCGAAAAGCGGCGGGCGAGATCGACCTGCGCGATCGACAGAACGTTGACGGCGTAGCGCTGCGCTGTCTCGAATGCGGCAAGGCTCGCCGAGCGATACGACAGGCTCCAGATCACCAGCGGCGGCGCGAGCGACACCGAGTTGAACGAATTGGCGGTAAAGCCGACGTAGCGCGCGTCTGCGGCACGCGCGCACACGATCGTCACGCCGGTCGCGAACTGCGCGAGCGCATCGCGGAGTTGGCGCTCGTCGAACGCGGGTGCGTCGCTTTCAGGCGGGCGTCGGTGGCCGGGCATCGCCGGCACTGTAGCAAGGGAGTGCGGCTTGCCCCGCGCCGGTGCCTCGTCGCTTGGTCCGATGCCGGTGGTCCCGAGGTCGCCGCGCCGGCTTGCTAAACTTTCAGGCTCCGCCAGCCAAGCCCAAAGAAGATGCCGGAAGCGCTGCAGAAGCTGATCGCCAACCGCTACGCCGGCCGCGATCTGCCGGTCGCCGTCGTGCTGCCCGATGGCGCGCGGGTACCGCTGTCGCCGAAGCCCGAAGTCGACATCATCGCGCGCACGTGGGCGGGCATGAAGGCGCTCGCAACGCCGGCCCTGGGCCGGCTGGCGCGTGCGTACGTGCGAAACGACGTGGACTTCACCGGCAGCGCGCGCCGCGCGCTGGCGATTGCGGAGTCGATGGTCGGCGACATTGCGCAGAGTGGCGCGAGCGCGCGCAACCGCCTCGTCACGCTGAAGCACCGGCTGCGCAGCAACCGCGCGAACATCGCGCACCACTACGATGTGTCGAACGCGTTCTACCGGATGTGGCTCGATTCGCGGCTCGTCTATTCGTGCGCGTATTTCCGCACGCCCGACGACTCCCTCGACCTGGCGCAGGCGCAGAAGCTCGACCACATCTGTCGCAAGCTGCGCCTCGCCGAGGGTGAGCGATTTCTCGACATCGGATGCGGCTGGGGGGCGTTGATTTTCTGGGCCGCGCAGCATTACGGCGTGCAGGCGACCGGGATCACGTTGTCGCGCAACCAGTACGAACACGTGCGTTCCCAGATTGCCGAGCTCGGGCTCACGGGCCGCGTGCGTGTCGAACTGACCGATTACGAGGACCTGCCCGACGTCGAGGCATTCGACAAGGTCGCGAGCGTCGGCATGTTCGAGCACGTGGGGCCGCGCAATTACGATCGCTACTTCGGCAAGATCCGGCGCATCCTCGCGCCGGGAGGCTTCGTGCTGAACCACGGCATCACGCACAACGCATTGTCGCGACGCAGCCTCGGCAGCGGCATCGGCGAATTCGTCGAGGAATACGTGTTTCCGGGCGGCGAGCTCGCGCACGTTGCCCGCGTCGTCGAGGGCCTCGCCGCACAGGGCCTCGAAGTGATCGATGGCGAGGCGCTGCGCGAGCACTATGCGAAGACGCTATGGCACTGGGTCGACCGGCTCGAAGCGAATGCCGACGCGGCTCGTCGCGAAGTCGGCGAGGAGAAGTTTCGCGTGTGGCGGATCTACATGGCCGGTTCAGCGCACGCCTTCGACCGCGGCTGGCTGTCGCTGTGGCAGCTCCTCGCCGGCAAACCGCTCGCCGACGGCCGGCTGCCGCATCCGTTGACGCGCGAGTACATGTACGCGAAGTGAGGACAACGGCACGTACGTCGCTTGATGCCACGCGCCGTTCCGGGGCCGCCGTTCCTTCCGACCAACATCGGGACGGCGTAACACTGCAGGTTGCATCGGCGCCCGTCCGACCGCATATTCACCGGATCGCCGCCGGACGAAACCCCCGGCCCCCGGAGTGCCCGATGGATACGCCCGCCCCCGCGCCTGTCGCGGCGCAAGTCAGCCTGCTCGAGTTTCCCTGCGCGTTCCCGCTCAAGATCATGGGCCGGACGCGGGAGGGCTTTGCGCAGGCCGTTGCTGAAGTCGTCATCCGCCACGCGCCCGATTTCGATGCGGCCACGCTCGAAATGCGTTCGTCGAGCGCGGGCAACTACCTGTCGCTGACCGCGACGATCAACGCGACGTCACGCGAGCAACTGGATGCGCTTTATCGCGAGCTCGTCGCGCATCCGATGGTTGCGATGGTGCTGTAAGCGGCTCGCCGCGTGCGAACCACGCGCTTCCGATGAGCATCGCGCCGGCATTCGACGTCCGGGCGGATCACGACGAAGCGTCCGTTGCGCCCATCGTGCGCGCGCTCGGCCGCACCGCGTACGAGCCGACGTGGCGCGCGATGCAGGCGTTCACCGACGCGCGTACGCCGGCAAGCGCCGATGAAATCTGGCTGACCGAGCATCCACCGGTCTATACGCTCGGCCTCGCCGGTCGGCGTGCGCATCTCTTGCGCGACAACGGCATCGCAATCGTTCACGTCGATCGCGGCGGGCAGGTGACCTACCATGGACCGGGTCAGCTCGTCGCCTACCTGCTGTACGACCTCAAACGTACGCGCCGCGGGATCCGCGACATGGTCCGGCGAATCGAGGCCGCGGTGGTAGCATGGCTTGCGGGCGTGGGCGTCGATGCGTATTGCAACGTCTCCGCGCCCGGCGTGTACGTCATGCGTGACGGCATCGAAGCGAAGATCGCCGCACTGGGGCTCAAGGTACGCAACGGCTGCACGTATCACGGCGTCGCCGTCAATATCGACATGGACCTTTCGCCTTTCCGCGACATCGATCCTTGCGGCTATCCGGGCCTGCGGGTCACCCAACTCGCCGATTTCGGCGTGCGGCGCAGCGTCGATCACGCCGGGCGCGAGCTTGCGCCGCTGCTCGCGCGCCATCTCGCATGACCGACGACGCAGCACACGACGCGAATGCGCAAGCGCCGGCCAACGCGGCCGGCGTCAAGCACAAGGGTGATGCGAAGACGGCGCGCATCCCGATCAAGGTCGTCGCTGCCGAACCGTTGCGCAAGCCGGAGTGGATTCGCGTGCGCGCGCCCTCGTCACCGCGCTTTCACGCGATCAAGCGCATCCTTCGCGAGCATCGGTTGCACACCGTGTGCGAGGAAGCGTCGTGCCCGAACATCGGCGAGTGTTTCGGCAAGGGCACGGCGACGTTCATGATCATGGGCGACATCTGCACGCGACGCTGCCCGTTCTGCGACGTCGGCCATGGCCGGCCGCTGCCGCTCGACGCCGACGAGCCGCGCAACCTCGCGGCGACGATCGCTGCCCTCGGCCTCCGGTACGTCGTCATCACCAGCGTCGACCGCGATGACCTGCGCGACGGCGGCGCCGGACATTTCGTCGCGTGCATCCGTGCGGTTCGTGAAGCGTCGCCGCGCACGCAGATCGAGGTGCTGGTGCCCGACTTTCGCGGCCGGCTCGACCGCGCGCTCGATGTGCTGTCGGCGGCGCCTCCCGACGTGATGAACCACAACCTGGAGACGGTGCCTCGTCTTTATCGTCAGGTGCGCCCCGGCTCCGATTACGCGCATTCGCTCGCGCTGCTGCAGGCGTTCAAGCGCCGCTTTCCCGACATACCGACGAAGTCCGGGCTCATGGTCGGGCTCGGCGAAACCGACGACGAGATCCTCGCAACGCTCCGCGACATGCGCGCGCACGCGATCGACATGCTGACGCTTGGGCAGTACTTGCAACCGTCGACGGCGCACCTGCCCGTCCAGCGCTACGTACACCCCGACGCGTTCGCCGCGTTCGAGCGCGACGCGTATGCAATGGGATTCCGGCATGCGGCGGTCGGCGCACTCGTCCGCTCGTCGTACCACGCCGATCGGCAGGCCGAGGAAGTTCTTGCTGCGGATTGACGCAGGGCGCGGCGAGCGCACGCCCTCACGTTCACGCGCCTACGACGCGGGCTTCATCTGCGACTGCAGATAATTGGGAATCCCGACGTCGACGATCAACGATAGCTGCGTTTCGAGGAAGTCGATATGCGCTTCCTCGGACTCCAGGATGGCTTCGAAGATGTCGCGCGATACGTAGTCGACGACCGATTCGCAATGGGCGATCGCCTGCTGCAACGTCGGTCGCGCCCGTCGCTCCAGCGTCAGGTCGCATTCGAGCGCTTCCTTGACGTTCTGGCCGATCAGCAGCTTGTCGAGGTCCTGCAGATTCGGCAGGCCTTCGAGGAACAGGATGCGTTCGATCAGGCGATCGGCGTGCTTCATCTCGTCGATCGACTCCTGACGCTCGTGCTCGCCGAGGCGCGTGAAGCCCCAGTTGTCGAACATCCGCGCGTGCAGGAAATACTGGTTGATCG
>JAICVH010000416.1 GCA_025935435.1 Burkholderiales bacterium | reverse complement strand
TCCGGACGCGCCAGATAAACGTACTCGAAGATGCATGGATTGAGCGACGCGTGCTCGGCACACTGCCGCGCATGAAAACCGCCCGCCTGATCGACGAAGACGGCTTCGCCGGGCGCCACGTCGCGGAGCACCGAGAAACCGAGCGGCTCGAGCGCCACCGATTCGGAGGCAACCAGATACTCCGGACCGCCCATCGCCTGGCTCACGCCGATGATCAACGGCCGGATGCCGAACGGGTCACGAAACGCGAGCATGCCGTAGCCTGCGATCATCGCGACGACCGCATACGCGCCACGGCAGCGTCGATGCACGCCGGCGACGGCACGGAAGATCGCATCCGGATCGAGCCGATGATGCTGGGCGGCGCGCTCGAGTTCGAGTGCGAGCACGTTCAACAACACCTCGCTGTCGGAATTGGTGTTGACGTGCCGGAAGTCGAGTTCCCACAGCTCGCGCTTCAGCGCCTCGCTGTTGGTGAGGTTGCCGTTGTGGCCGAGGGACAGCCCAAAGGGCGAATTGACGTAGAACGGCTGCGACTCGAGGTCCGAGTACGCGGAGCCGGCCGTCGGATAACGGCAGTGCGCGATGCCCGTCGTCCCCTGCAGTTCGCGCATGTTGCGCGTGCGGAACACGTCGCGAACGTAGCCGGGACCCTTGTAGGTATGAAACACCGGCCCTTCGCTGGTGACGATGCCCGCGGCATCCTGACCGCGATGCTGCAGCAGCAACAGGCCATCGTAGAGCAGTTGATTGACCGGAGTATGCGCGACGGCGCCGAGGATTCCGCACATGTCAGCCGCCGCTCCACACCGAGGTCGTCGATCGATCGCTCACCGGCATCAGGTTACGCGTTTCCACGCCGTTTACGCCTGCCGTTCGACCGGCTTCACGTTGGGTCGCGCGCCACCCGGTGAATAATCGAGCCGCCCCGCGAGTTGCGACGGAAGATGCGGCCGCAGCGCGAGCACGCCGGCGACGAGCGGTGGCACGAGCGCCGCGCTTTGCCACCACGCCGTGCGCGGCAGCGGCGTCAAGCCGGCGACCAGCACGAACGCAAGCACGACCGCCATACCGCGCAGCAGGCCGAAGATTGCGCCGAGGAAGCGATCGACGAAGCCCAGTCCCGCGGCGCGCACCACGCGCGTCAGTGGCCAGGCGACCAGCGCCCCGGCGATCAGCGCGCCGATGATGATCAGCGCGAATGCAATGATGTAGCGCACCGACGGATGACCGGGGATTTCGGGCAGCACATCGCCAAGCGCGGGCGCGAGCGCAATGGCCCCGATGACGCCAAGCACCCACGCGATGAGCGCGATCAGTTCGCGTACGACGCCGCGGAAGAACGCGAACAGCGTGGACAGACCGACCACCGCGAGCACGATCCAGTCGAACGTCGTCATCGCATGTCAGGCAGGAAGCCAGCATCTCGCCGCCATTCGGCATCGCGGGTTGCATCGGAAGAACGAAGCGCGACCGCACCGACACGCCGGCCGCGATCGCTTCATTTGATGGCGGCGACAATGCCGCTTTGGCCTTCGGTCTTGAGCTTGTCTCGCGCAGCCACTGCGGCGTCGCGCGACGGATACGGGCCCACGCGCACGCGCCACAGCGTGCCCTTGCTGGTCTTCAGCGGTTCCGTATATGCGGTGTAACCGGCGCGCTTCAAGCGGCCGGCCAGCGCATTCGCACCCTTGTCGTCGGCGAACGCAGCGAGTTGCACGGCGAAGCCGTCGTGCGGTGCGGCCGCTTTGGCATCGACCGGTGACGGTGACGGGTTCGTCGCCGATCGCGTCGGGGAGGGAACCATCGGCGCGGCGGCGTTGCTTTTCGGTGTGGCAGGCGCGGCCGGATTCACCGTGCCGGTCGAGTTCGACGCCGTGCCGGCCTTCGCATCGGGCTGCGCCGCAGGGAGCGGCGACTTCGCTGCATCACCGGCGCTGCGCTCCGGCGACGAGGCTTTTCCGTCGCCCGATTTGTCCGCCGCGGTCGGCGCTCGGTCGCTCGGACCCGAAACTGGCGCTGCAGAAGTCGCTGGAGGCGTTGTCGCGTCGGATGCCGCCGATTTCGCTGCAGCGCCCACGGCCGGCGTGGAACTGCCGGGCTGCGCCTCCGGAAGACGCGTGTCGTACTTCGCTGCGCGTTCGGGCGCGCCCGCATCGAGCGTCGTCGCGTCCTTGGCCGCGTCGGTCGTCGACGTCTTTGGCGGCGACCGCGCCGCGTCTTTCGCGCGATTTTCCGACAGCCGATTGACGAACTTCCCCTCGTCGATCGGTGGGATCTTCACCGCCACGTCGTCGCCGAGCGGCTTCTGCTCGGTTTCGAGCAGCATCGGTACCACGACGGCGACCGCGAGCGCGAGCACGACGGCACCAACGAGGCGGCGACGCGCACGCCGCCGCAGTTCGTCCACGTTGAGATCCGCCGGTTCTGCCATCGCCATCGTGAATCGTTCACCGCCGCTCGCGCGCTGCAGAAAGCGCGGCCGCGACGGTCAGAAACGATCCAAAGGCCGCGATTCTATCAGTCTCGTTTGCAGCATCGCGCGCCGCGGCGAAGGCGTGTTCGATGTCGTCGAAGGCGTGAATCGATGCGGCATTGACGCGGGCCGCATCGAGTGCTGCCGCGATCCGCGACGTCGGCGCGCCCCGCGGCCCGGGCAGCGGCGCGATGTACCAGTCGTCGATGCGCGCCGCAACGGCAGCGACGACGCCTTCGATGTCCTTGTCTGCCAGCATGCCGAACACGGCAAACGTGCGCGGATGAAAGCCCATCGTCCCGAGCGTATCGGCGAGCACGCGGGCCGCGTGCGGATTGTGCGCGACGTCCAGCACGATCGTCGGCCGCCCCGCCAGCACCTGGAAGCGCCCCGCGAGTTCGACGTGCACGAGCCCGGCGCGAACGGCGCCCGCTGCAATCGGCAGCCGCGTGCTGTTCGCGTCGATCGCCGCGAGCGCCGTCGCCGCATTGGCGAGTTGATACGCGCCGCGCAGCGCCGGATACGGCAGCCCGTTGCGACTGCCGCCGGGACCCGTATAACGCCATTGCGTGCCCGATGCCGTATAGCTGAAGTCGCGGCCGGCGACCCACAGCGGCGCACCGATTGCCGCTGCTTGCTCGACGAGCGATCGCGGCGGCGCAGCGTCACCGCAGATCGCCGGCTTGCCCGGCCGATAGATGCCGGCCTTTTCGCGTCCGATCGCTTCGCGCGTTGCACCGAGATACTCGACATGGTCGATGGCGACCGAAGTGACGACCGCGACATCGGCATCGATGATGTTGACGGCGTCGAGCCGGCCGCCGAGCCCCACTTCCAGGATCAGCACGTCGAGGCGGGCATGCGTGAACAGCGACAAACCCGC
>JAICVH010000356.1 GCA_025935435.1 Burkholderiales bacterium | reverse complement strand
TGCACTCGCCGCAATGTCCGTTGCGATACGCTGAACGTCCGCGTGGCAGGTCGTGTCATCCGCGGTGCCGAGGTTGAGGTCGGGCAGCCGGCCCGCAAAAAACCGCGGCACCTCCGTCGCGATCGAATGCCCATCGAGCACGACCGCGTAGCCGTGGCGCTCACGGATGCGCGCGATTTCACTGGCGATTAGCGCATGATATGGATCGAAGAACGTCGCGCGCCGCGCCGCGATTTCGGCCAGCGACGGTGTCTCGCCTTCCGCATAGATCGGTTGGTTCGCGAACGTGCGCGTCGGGCAGAGTTCGGTGTTGTCGGCACCGGCGTACAACGCCGCGCCCGACGGATCGCGATTCAGGTCCACGACGTAGCGCGAGTGCGTCGCGACGACGAGCGTGGCCCCCGTCGAGGGTACGAACGCATAGAGGGCGTCGACGTGCCAATCGGTGTCGGGTACCGCAAGCGCGGATTCGGTCATGCGCAGCGCGAGCGCATCGGGAATATGTCGTCCCGCGTGCGGCACGCTGACGAGCAGCGGCGAATCGCCGCGCGTCAGACGCCAGAGGAGCATTCGAGCGACCCCCGCACGATGCGGCCGTCGCGGATCACCGCGGCGCAGGCTTCGCCGCCGATCCGATACGCGAGCTCCGCCGGCTCGTCGATATCCCATACGGCGATGTCGGCGCGCTGGCCGACGTCGAGCGTGCCGCGATCGGCATATCCGAGCGCACGCGCTGCGTGGCGCGTGACACCCGCGAGCGCCTCGCTCGGCGTCAGCCGAAACAGCGTGCACGCCATGTTCAGCATCAACGGCAGCGACGTCGCGGGTGACGTCCCCGGATTGCAATCGGTCGAAATCGCAATCGGCACGCCGTGCGCGCGCAACGCAGCGATCGGCGGCATCCGCGTCTCGCGTAACGCGTAAAAGGCGCCGGGCAGCAGCACGGCGACCGTCGACGAGCGAGCCAGCGCGTGCACGCCTGCCTCGCTCGTGAACTCGAGGTGATCGGCGGACAGCGCAGCGAACGACGCGGCCAGTGCTGCGCCTTCGCCGTCGGAGAGCTGGTCCGCGTGCAGCTTGACGGGCAGGCCATGCGCGCGAGCCGCTTCGAACACGCGGCGCGTCTGCGCGTAGGTGAAGCCGATCGTCTCGCAGAACGCATCGACCGCGTCCGCAGCGCCTTCCCGCGCCGCGGCGGGAATCGTGTCGTTACAGACGTAATCGATGTAGGCGTCGGCGCGATCGGCGAATTCCGGCGGTAACGCGTGCGCCGCGAGAAGCGTCGTGCGAACGGCGACATCGCAGGTCGCGCCGAGCATGCGCGCAACGCGCAGTTGCTTGAGCTCGTTCGGCGTATCGAGTCCATAGCCGGATTTGATCTCGACCGTCGTCACACCCTGCTTCGCCATCGCATCGAGTCGCGCAGCGCCGGCTATGGCGAGCGACTCCGCGCTGGCCGCGCGCGTCGCCGCGACGGTCGACCGGATGCCGCCGCCTGCTGCGGCGATTTCCGCGTACGTCGCGCCCTCCAGCCGCTGCTCGAATTCGTTCGCGCGATTGCCCGCGTAGACGAGGTGCGTGTGGCAATCGATGAGCCCGGGCGTTGCCCAGCGACCGCCGGCGTCGATCATCTGCGTCGCCCGCGCGTCGCGCGGCAGTGCGTCACGCGTGCCGATCCAGCCAATGACTCCATCGCGAATGCCGATCGCGCCGTCGACGATCGACGCGTAGCCCCGCGGGTCGCGCATCGTCGCGAGGCGAACATGGGTCAGCAGCGCGTCGAACATCAGCGATCGGACGTCATGCATCCGCCGCGCCGACATCGATGCGCGCGAGCGCCGCGCGGTAGCGACGCAGCACGTCCTGCTCGCGCGCATGATGGCCGTCGCGAACGATCCACCGGCCACCGCACATCACGTCGCGAACCGGCCTGCGGCACGGTCCGAAGATCGCTGCGTCGAGCACGTGCTCGAGCGGCTGTTCGGCCAAAGCGGGATCCTCGACATCGAGCACGACGAGATCTGCGCGCAATCCCGGCGTCAATGCCCCTGCCGGTCGCGCGAGTGCTTGCGCACCACCGCGGGCAGCCCTTTCCCACAGCGTCCTGCCGACCGGTTCCCGGGTATCGGTCGTCAGCACGTTGCGCCGCCGGACCCGTAGCCGCTGCGCCCATTCGAGCTGCCGCACTTCGGCGAACGGATCGATCATCGTGTTCGAATCGGTGCCGATGCCGAAGCGCCCGCCGGCCTGCAGATAAGCTTCGCCGCTGAAAATGCCGTCGCCGAGGTCCGCTTCGGTCGAAGGCTCCAGTCCGGCGACGGCGCCGCTTTGCGCAAGCGCCGTCACTTCACGATCGACCATGTGCGTTGCATGCACGAGACACCAGCGCGTGTCGACGTTCGCGTGCGCAAGCAGCCATTCGACCGGGCGCAATCCGCTCCACGCGAAGCATTCGTCCACTTCGCGCGTCTGCTCGGCCGCATGAATGTGAACCGGAACGTCGACGGGCGCAAAGCGCAGCAGCTTGTCGAGCTCTTCGGGCGTCACTGCCCGCAGACTGTGCGGCGCGATTCCGAGCGTGTAGCCATCGGCATCGGCGCCGCTCCGCAGTACATCGAAGAGTTTCTGAAACGTGTAAAGGCTGTGGACGAAGCGCCGCTGCAGCGGATCGGTCGCGGCGCCTCCGAAATTGCCGTGCGCATAGAACACGGGCAGCAGCGTCAGCGCGATGCCGGTCGTCGCGGCCGCAGCGACGATGCGCGATGCCAGTTCGGCGGGGTTGGCGTACGCCTTTCCGCGCGGGTCATGATGCACGTAATGGAATTCTCCAACCGACGCGTAACCCGCCTTCGCCATTTCGACGTACGCCTGCGCCGCGATCGCTTCGAATGCGTCGGCGTCGAGGCGATCGACAGCCGTGTACATCGCCTGCCGCCAGGTCCAGAACGTGTCGTCACGGTGCGGCGAAGGCACACCCGTGCGGCCGGCGATCGCGCGCTGGAACGCGTGCGAGTGCACGTTCGGCATCGCGGGGATCACGGGGCCGGCGAGCCGCTCGTCGCCATTGGCGTGCGGTCGCGGCTCGACGCGGTCGATGCGTCCGCCGTCGTCGACGACGATCGCGACGTCGGAACACCATCCGTTCGGCAGCAGGGCGGCAGGCGCGTGGAAGGATTTCATTGCGACAGTCGCGGCAGCACGCGTCGGCAACGGGCCGTGACGCATGACCGGCGTCGGACGATTGTAACCGTGCGAGCGCGGGCGGGTGGCCCGTGTCGGCGCGGTGGCGGATGACGCATAATGCGGCCGTTCGACACTACGGGGAGACGACATGCACCCATTCACATCGATCGCCGCCGGCATCGCGCTCGGCATCGCCGCCATGCCGGCATCGTCGCAGACGAAGGTCGCGATCGGCTATTCGGGATGGACCGGCTTTGCACCGCTCACGCTCGCGAAGGAAGCCGGCATCTTCAAGAAGCACGGCCTCGACGTCGACATGAAAAAGATCCCGCAGAAGGATCGACACCTGGCGATTGCATCGGGTGACGTGCAATGCGCAGCGACGACGGTGGAGACGTGGGTCGTCTGGATTGCGAACGGCGTCGCGACGAAACAGATCTTCCAGATGGACAAGAGCTATGGCGCCGACGGCATGGTCGTGCGAAACAACAT
>JAICVH010000083.1 GCA_025935435.1 Burkholderiales bacterium | reverse complement strand
TCCGGTATCCGGGTCGGCATGATGCGCGTACCGCTCGGCGTCATCGGCATCGTCTATGAATCTCGACCGAACGTCACGGCAGACGCCGCCGGCCTTTGCCTCAAATCCGGCAACGCGACGATCCTGCGCGGCGGATCGGAGGCCTTCCACAGCAACCGCGCGATCGCAAAGCGTGTCCATGAGGGACTGCGCGAGGCGGGTCTGCCCGGCACTGCCGTGCAGTTTGTCGAAACCACCGACCGTGCGGCGGTCGGTCATCTGATCACCGACGATCGGCACGTCGACGTGATCGTGCCCCGCGGTGGCAAGTCGCTGATCGAGCGGATCGCGCGCGACGCGCGCGTCCCGGTCATCAAGCATCTCGATGGCGTCTGCCACGTGTTCATCGATGCTTCCGCGGACGTCGAGCAGGCAATCCGCATCGCGGACAACGCGAAGACGCAGCGCTACTCGCCGTGCAACACGATGGAAACGCTGCTGGTCCATCGCGACATCGCCGATCGCGTGCTGCCGCCGCTTGCTGCGATCTACGCGGCCAAGGGCGTCGAGATGCGCGGTGACGACCGCTCGCGCGCGCTCGTTCCCGCGATGAGCGCGGCGACGGAAGCCGATTGGTACACCGAGTACCTGGCGCCGATTCTTGCGATCCGCGTCGTCGATTCGCTGGACGCGGCAATGGACCACATCGCGCGCTACGGCTCTCAACACACAGACGCGATCGTTACCGAAAACCACCCGAACGCGATGCGCTTCCTGCGTGAAGTCGATTCGAGCTCCGTCATCGTGAATGCCTCGACGCGCTTCGCCGACGGCTACGAGTACGGGCTCGGCGCCGAGATCGGTATCTCGACGAACAAGCTGCACGCGCGCGGCCCCGTCGGACTCGAGGGCCTCACGAGCCGCAAGTGGATCGTGTTCGGGACCGGTCAGATCCGCAGCTGAACAGTCCGCATCGAACGGTGTCGGACGTCTGATCGTCGCCTGCGGCCGAGCCGCGGCACGCTCTCGACCCTCAGATCCGACACCCTTTCGCTCCACTCGAATGGCCGCCTCGAGCCTGCTTGCTCTCATCGACGACATCGCCAGCGTCCTCGACGATGTCGCGCTGCTGACGAAGCTCGCCACCAAGAAGACGGCTGGCGTGCTCGGCGACGATCTCGCGCTCAATGCGCAACAGGTGTCGGGCGTGCGTGCGCACCGCGAGCTGCCCGTCGTGTGGGCAGTGGCGAAGGGCTCGCTCGTCAACAAATCGATCCTCGTCCCGGCGGCGCTCGCGATCAGCGCCTTTGCGCCATGGGCGGTGACGCCGCTGCTGATGATCGGCGGTCTGTTCCTTTGCTACGAGGGCTTCGAGAAGGTGATGCACCGGCTGATGCGCGCACATCGCGCCGACGATCTGGCTGTGCACAGGCGCCTCTCGGACGCGCTCGGCGATCCGGCGGTCGACATCGTTGCGTTCGAGAAAGACCGGATCAAGGGTGCGGTCCGCACCGATTTCATCCTGTCGGCCGAGATCATCACGATCGCGCTCGGCACCGTCGCGCACGCGCCGTTCGCGACGCGCGTTGCCGTGCTCGTCGGCATCGCGGTCATCATGACGTTCGGCGTGTACGGACTCGTCGCGGGCATCGTCAAGCTCGACGACGCGGGCGTGCATCTGTCGCAGCGCCCACCCGGCGCGCGACTCGGCGACGCACAGCGCGCCCTCGGCCGGCTGATTCTCCGCGCTGCACCGTATCTGATGAAGGGCCTGTCGATCGCCGGGACGGCAGCGATGTTCCTCGTCGGCGGCGGCATCCTGACGCATGGCGTGCCGGTGCTGCACCGTGCAATCGAAGACTTCGGCGAGCACGCAGCGGACCTCCCGGCCGTCGGGGCGGTGTTCGGAGCGCTGACGCCGATGCTGCTGAACGCCGTCGCCGGCGTGGTTGCCGGCGGTATCGCCTACGCGGTCACCGCGTTGATACGGCGCATGCGCGCACCGGCTGCCTCCCCGGCGCATTGAATGTCAGGCAGCCGCGGGCGCGACACGCCGGCGCAGCCACATCAACCACAACGCCGCCGCGGCGATGATCGCCAGGATCGGCAGCGCGGCGCGATTCATCGTCTCCCAACCCGTCGTCGTCACCAGCGCACCCGAGGCGAGCGACGATAGGCCCATCGTGGAGAACACGATGAGATCGTTCAGCCCCTGCGTCCGCGATTTCTCGTTAGCGCCGTACGTCTCGGTGAGCAGCGTGGTGCCTCCCGTGTACATGAAGTTCCAGCCGATGCCGACGAACGCAAGCGCCAGGACGAAGTGCGCGACGGTGATGCCATTCAGCGCAACGGCGACGGCAATGACCGTCAGCGCCACGCCGGCGAGAATGATCGGCAACGTCCCGAAGCGGCGGATCAGCGAGCCGGTCACGAACCCTGGCAGGTACATGGCGACGACGTGCCACTCGATGACGAGTGCCGCGGCGCCAAACGGGTGCCCGCAGAAATTCATCGCGATCGGCGTTGCCGTCATCAGGAGGTTCATCAGGCCGTAACCGAGCGCACCGGCGATTGCTGCAACGATGAAAGCAGGCTGCCGCGCGATTTCCGCGAGCGAGCGCCCGCGTCCGGACGCCGCGTCGACGACCGGTCGCGGCACGTTCACCTGCGACTGCACGGCGAGCGCCACGAGCGCGAACGCCGCGAGCACGACAAAAGACCCCTGGAACGGCGTGGCGAACCAATTCCGCGCAAGTTCGGCCGCTTCAGGACCAATCACGCCGCCGATCACGCCGCCCGCGAGTACCAGCGAAATCGCCATCGCGCGGTGCTGCGGCGCAGCCACTTCCGCGGCTGCGAACCGGTATTGCAAGCCGACGGCGTTGTAGATGCCGATCACGCAGGTTGCGACGCAGAACAGTGCGAAGCTGTGCCACGCGAGCGCAAGTGCTGCGATGAAACACCCGACGATGTTGATCGTCGCGCCGGCCATGAAACCCGCGCGTCGGCCGACCCTGCCCATCCACAGCGACATCGGCATCGTGGCGGCCGCCGATCCAAGCACATACGTCGTCGCGCCGAACGTGGCGAGCGCCTTGGTCTCCGCGAGCGAAAAACCGACCAGCCCGTTCATCGCGATCAACCCCGATGCGTTGACGAGCAGCAGCGCCTGGCAGCAGGCGAGGAGGAAGATGTCGCGGCGGGACGTCTGCACGATGGGCTTGCCGAGCCCGGGTTCGCGCGGGCGCATGCGAAAAGTCCGTATGATAAGCGCAGCATCATGACTTCGCCGGACCCCGCACCGCCCGTCACGCCGCTGCCGCGACTCGCTGCGACGATCCTCGACTTCTGGTTTGGACCCGAGGCGCGGCAGCCGCGCGACGCGTGGTTCACCAGGAGCGATGCCTTCGACCAGGACATCCGCGAACGCTTCGGCGACGCGCTCGCCGCAGGCATCGCCGGCGCTTTCGGCGAATGGTGCACGACGCCACAGGGCTCACTCGCGCGCGTCGTGCTGCTCGATCAGCTGACGCGCAATGCATTTCGCGGCACTCCGCGCGCTTTCGCCGGTGACGCGGGCGCACTCGCGACCGCCGAACTCGCGATCGAGCGCGCGTTCGATCGCACGCTCGACCCGCACGAGCGCTGGTTCCTGTACATGCCGTTCGAACACAGCGAAAGCCTCGCGATGCAGGATCGCAGCGTCGCACTGTTCGCAGCACTTGCGAGCGAAACCGGCGTGGACGCGCCGCTGCCGTGGGCCGAACGTCACCGCGACGTCATTCGCCGCTTCGGCCGCTTTCCCCACCGTAACGACATTCTCGGTCGCGCATCGACACCCGAGGAGCTCGCATTTCTCGAGCAGCCCGGCTCACGGTTTTGAGTCCGCTCGCGATCCTGGGCGGCACCTTCGATCCGGTCCATTTCGGTCATCTGCGGCTCGCGGCCGAGGTCCGGGTCGCCCTCGCGCTCGACGACGTGCGACTCGTTCCATCGGCGGATCCTCCGCACCGCGATCCACCGCATGCGTCGGCGGCCGACCGCGTCGCAATGCTGCGTCTCGCGGTCGCTGACTATCCCGGCCTGTCGGTCGATACGCGCGAGATCGCACGCGGCGGCAAGAGCTACACCGTCGACACCTTGGCGGACCTGCGCGCGGAAATCGGCGGGCGATCGCTCCTTCTGCTCGTGGGCGCCGATGCGTTCCAGGGGTTTCCCGCGTGGCGCCGCTGGTCGGCGCTGTTCGAGCTTGCGCACATCGTCGTCGTCCCGCGGCCGGGCGTCGAACTGGAACACGGGCTGTCCGCCGACCTCAAAGCCGTGTGGCGCGAACGACGCATCGACGATCCGCGGCTCTTGCGTGAACGCACGGCAGGCACCATTTACGTGCAGCCGGTGACCGCGCAGCCGATCTCGTCGAGTTACATCCGATCGAAGGTCGGCGCCGGCGCGCCATCGGTCGAAATTGCCGGATTGCTGCCGGCTTCCGTTTTGACCTATATTGAAACGAACCGACTCTACCGACTCGTCACGCATGCGGATTGATAAGTTGCAGCGCATCGCCGTCGCAGCGCTCGAAGACATCAAGGCGCGCGACATTACAGTGTTCGACGTTCGCCGCCAGACCAGCCTGTACGACACGCTGATCATCGCCTCCGCCGATTCGAACCGGCAGGTGAAGGCGCTCGCCAATCACGTCCGGGACAAACTGAAGGAGGCGGGTGCGTCGATCCTCGGCGTCGAGGGTGAGGATGTGGGCGAATGGGTGCTCGTCGATGCGGGGGATATCGTCGTCCACGTCATGCAACCCGCGGTCCGCGCGTACTACAACCTCGAAGAGCTGTGGGCACCCGCCGCGTTCCAGCGCGCCCGGGCGGTTTCAGCGGCCTAAAGCCGCGTCGCGCGCGACGCGTAATTTTGGCGGTGGCGCGCGCCGCCGCCTGCGATGAAGATCCGCATCGTCGCGCTAGGCCACCGGATGCCCGCGTGGGTCAGCGCGGGCGTTGATCACTATACGAGCCGCCTTCCCCGCGAGTGGATGCTGCAGGTTGTGGAGCTGCGGCCGGCGCCGCGCGACCGCGGGCGTACCGTCGCGCAATTGCTCGATGCCGAGGCGACGCGCGTCACGCACGCGTGCTCGGGCCATCGCATCGTCGCCCTCGATGAGCGCGGCGCCGCGTGGACGACGGCGCAATTCGCCGCGCGCCTCACGCGCTGGCAGGCGGCCGCACACGACATTGCGTTCGTGATCGGCAGTGCCGACGGCCTCGCGCCGAGCATCAAGTCCGGCGCGCTTGCGACGATCGCGTTGTCCGCGATGACGCTTCCCCACGGCCTTGCCCGCGTGCTTCTGGCCGAGCAACTGTACCGGGCGCATACGCTCGCGACCGGACATCCCTATCATCGCGAGTAGCGCGTCGGGCCGGCCTGTATCGTAGCGGCCGGACTGCACTCGCCTGTGGCGTCGATACTCGGAGTTGGCGCCGCGGCACCGGAGGTCACGATGAGCGCGCCCCTGCTGTATCTCGCATCCAAGAGCCCGCGCCGGCAGGCGCTGCTGCAACAGCTCGGCATCGAGTTCGAAACGTTGCTGCTGCGCGAAGCCGTCGGTCGCGAGCGCGACGTCGTCGAGGAAGCGTTCGATGCCGAACCGCCGCTCCATTACGTCGAACGGATCGCACGGACAAAGGCGCAGGTCGGCTGGCACCGCATGCAGAACCGCAAGCTCGCCGAGCGTCCGGTGCTTGGTGCCGACACCGAGGTCGTGCTGGACGGCGACGTCTTCGGCAAACCGCGCGATGCGGACGACGCGGTGCGGATGCTGAAGCGGCTCTCGGGCCGCACGCACCAGGTCCACACGGCAATCGCGATTCGGTACCGCGATGTGACCGAAGTCGAATTGTCGACGTCGCGCGTGACGCTGCGACGGCTGGCCGCAACCGAGATCGAGCACTACGTTCGCACCGGCGAACCCCGCGACAAGGCAGGCGCGTACGCCGCACAGGGTCGCGCTGCTGCGTTCGTTTCCCGGATCGAAGGCAGCTATTCGGGCATCGTCGGACTACCCCTCTGCGAGACGGCGACGCTGCTCGCTCGCCTCGGTGTGCACGTGCTATAACCGTCGCGGCGATCGCCGATGACGCACGAAATCCTCATCAACGTAACGCCGCAGGAGACGCGCGTCGCGATGCTCGAGCAGGGCGTCGTCCAGGAGCTGCACATCGAGCGCGCGAGTGCGCGCGGGCTCGTCGGCAACATCTGCCTCGGCCGTGTCGCGCGCGTGCTCCCGGGCATGCAGAGCGCATTCGTCGAGATCGGTCTCGAACGCGCCGCCTTCCTGCACATCGCGGATATCTGGGAACACCGGCAGAACGGTCACGGCGAGCACCGACCGATCGAACGCATTCTGCACGAAGGACAGACGCTGCTCGTGCAGGTGATCAAGGACCCGATCGGCACCAAGGGCGCGCGACTGTCGACGCAGCTTTCGCTCGCCGGCCGGTTGCTCGTGTATCTGCCGCAGGACTCGCACATCGGCATCTCGCAGCGCATCGAGAACGAGCAGGAGCGCGAAAGCTTGCGCGGCAAGCTGCAGACGTTGCTTCCGGAGGGCTCGGCGGGAGGCTTCATCATCCGCACGATGGCCGAGGCGGCGAGCGAGCGCGAACTCGCGACCGACATCGGATACCTGACGAAGCTGTGGAGCGACCTGACCGAACGTTCGGCGCAGGTGCCGGCGCCGACGCTGCTCTATCAGGACCTGAATCTGGCGCAGCGCGTACTGCGCGACATGACCACCGACGAAACGGCGCGCGTGCTCGTCGATTCGGGCGAGACGTATGTGCGGATGCAGGAATTCGCTCGCGAATACACGCCCGCGCTGGTCGATCGCATCAACCACTACGTCGGCGAACGGCCGCTGTTCGACCTGCACGGTGTGGAAGACGAAATCGAGAAGGCGCTCGCGCGGCGCGTGGATCTCAAGTCAGGCGGTTACCTGATCATCGACCAGACCGAAGCGATGACGACGATCGACGTCAACACCGGCGGCTTCGTCGGCGGTCGCAGCTTCGACGACACGATCTTCAAGACGAATCTCGAGGCTGCGCAGGTGATCGCGCGGCAGCTGCGGATGCGCAACCTCGGCGGCATCATCATCATCGACTTCATCGACATGGAAAACGTCGATCACCGCAGCGCGGTGCTCGCCGAGCTCGACAAGGCGCTGGAGAAGGATCGTACGCGGCTGACCGTCAACGGGTTCACGCAACTCGGGCTCGTCGAGATGACGCGCAAGCGCACCCGCGAGTCGCTCGCGCACGTCCTATGCGAGACCTGCCCGACGTGCAGCGGCCGTGGCGAGATGAAGACGGCACAGACGGTCTGCTACGACATCCTGCGCGAGATCCTGCGCGAATCGAGGCAGTTCACCGCCCGCGAATTCCGGATCCTCGCGTCGCAGTCGGTGATCGACATGTTCCTCGACGAGGAGTCGCAGGGACTTGCGCAACTCGGCGATTTCATCGGCAAGCCGATCTCGCTGCAGGTCGAGACGCTGTATACGCAGGAACAGTACGACGTCGTATTGATTTAGCGGCCCAAAGTTTCGCGCACCGATATCGGTGAGCACGATACTTTGTGCCGGGAAGCTACCGCGAAAAGCTCATGAGTCGCTTCCCGAACTACTTGCGCACCGTTTGGCTTCGCCTCACGCAGTGGCTGCGTGTGCGGCTATTGCGCCGCGAACTCGCGCCGGGCCGCTTCGAGACCGGGCGCGCGTCTTCGTGGCGCGGATACATCACGACCGCGCCAATCGTCACACCGGAACGCGATTACCTCGTATACGTTCCGCGCGGTCACAGCCGCTGGCGGCGGGCACCGCTAGTCGTCCTGTGTCATGGTTGCCGGCAGACGGCGGAGGACATCGCAAGCCTCAGCGGAATCACCGCGCGCGCGGACCGCGAGGGCTGGCTCGTGCTGTTGCCGCGTCAGGCCGAACCGGCGAACCGTTTTGGGTGCTGGAACTGGTTCGAGGTCAACACGGTCGGCGGCGGCGGCGAAGCGGCCATCGTCGCTGCGCAAATCGTCGCAGCGCGCAGGCGCTACCGCGCAAGGCGCGAACGCGTCTGGGTGCTCGGAATGTCGGCCGGTGCGGCGCTCGCTGCGGTGCTGGGCCTTCGCTATGCGCGACTCGTGCGCGGGGTGATGACCCATTCGGGTCTCGCCTGCGCCGCCGCGTCGACACCCGCGGCGGCGCTGATCGTGATGGCGCACGGACCCGACAACGACGTCGCGCGCGCCGCCGACGCAGCCCGCGCCGCTGACAGCGGTCGCGATCTGATCGTTCCGCTGCTCGTCGTACACGGCGATGCCGACGAC
>JAICVH010000699.1 GCA_025935435.1 Burkholderiales bacterium | reverse complement strand
TCCCGTCGTGCTCTGGAACGCGCCGGCGTTTACGCGTCACGTGACGGCCTTGCTCACCGTGATCGGTTTCGTGCTGGTCGCTGCCGCGTACGTACCGCGCACGCGGATCAAGGCTGCGCTCGGCCATCCGATGACCGTTGGGATCGCGCTCTGGGCGCTCGGGCACCTGCTCGTCAACGGCCGCCTCGCCGCGCTGATCTTGTTCGGAAGCTTCCTCGTCTGGGCGGCGTTGGTCTACGTCGTGCGGCGCGCCCGGGATCGCGAAGCAGGGCGCACCTATCCGGCAGGAGGCATCGCCCGCGACGCCATCGCCATCGCCATCGGCATCGTCGCTTCCGGGGCCTTCGCGTTCTATCTGCACGGACCGCTGACAGGCATCCGGCCGTTCGGCTAGCGGTTCGATGGCGGCCGTAGCTCAACCCGCGGAACTCGCGCAGGACGTCGCGCGCCGTCGCACGTTCGCGATCATTTCCCACCCGGACGCCGGCAAGACGACGCTGACCGAAAAGCTGCTGCTGTTCGGCGGCGCAATCCTGCTCGCCGGAACCGTCAAGTCCCGCAAGAGCGCGCGGCACGCGACGTCGGACTGGATGGAGGTCGAGAAGCAGCGCGGCATTTCCGTGACGAGCTCCGTCATGCAGTTCGACTACGCCGCGCACACGATCAACCTGCTCGACACACCCGGCCACGAGGACTTTTCGGAGGACACCTACCGCGTGCTGACGGCCGTCGACGCTGCGGTCATGGTGATCGACGCCGCGAAAGGCGTGGAAGCGCAGACGATCAAGCTGCTCGACGTATGCCGGCTGCGCGCGACGCCGATCATCACGTTCATCAACAAACTCGACCGCGAGGTGCGCGAGCCGCTTGTGCTGCTCGAGGAAGTCGAATCGGTGCTGCGCATCGATTGCGCGCCGATCACCTGGCCGATCGGCATGGGCAAGCGCTTCGGCGGCGTGTTTCATCTGTTGAACGAACGGCTGCTGCGCTTCTCGCCGGGCGAGGAGCGCGTCGCCACCGACACCGAGTCGATCAGCGGGCTCGACAATTCGCGCCTGGATGCGCTGTTTCCCGATGAAATCCGCCCGCTGCGGCACGACGTCGAGCTGATTCGCAGCGCGAGCCATCCGTTCGACCTCGCCGAATTTCTTGCCGGCCGCCAGACGCCCGTGTTCTTCGGATCGGCGATCAACAACTTCGGTGTGCAGGAAGTCCTGCGGGCACTCGTCGACTGGGCGCCGCAGCCGCAACCACGCGACGCGACGACGCGCATCGTTGAACCCGCCGAGCGATCCTTCAGCGGTTTCGTGTTCAAGATCCAGGCGAACATGGATCCGCGCCATCGCGACCGGATCGCGTTCCTGCGCGTGTGTTCGGGCCGCTATCAGCCGGCGATGAAGGTGAGGCACCTGCGCACCGGGCGCGACATGAAGCTCGCCAATGCGTTGACGTTCATGGCGAACGAGCGCGTGGCGAGCGACGATGCCGTGGCCGGCGACATCATCGGCATCCACAACCACGGGCAGTTGCAGATCGGCGACACGCTGAGCGAGGGCGAGGCGTTGACATTTCGCGGCATTCCGTATTTCGCGCCCGAGCTGTTCCGCGTCGCGCGTCCGCGCGATCCGTTCCGCGCAAAGCCGCTCGCGAGGGGGCTGCAGGAACTTGGCGAGGAAGGCGCGATCCAGGTGTTCGCGTCGTCGCACACGAACACGCTGCTGCTCGGCGCCGTGGGCCCGCTGCAGTTCGAGATCGTCGCGCAGCGGCTCGCCAGCGAGTACAACGTCGATGCAATCT
>JAICVH010000039.1 GCA_025935435.1 Burkholderiales bacterium | reverse complement strand
GGCCGTCGATGCGTCGACGCAGAGTACGACATGACCGAACGTGATCGCGTCGAAGCGGCAGCGCACTGCGAGCCAGCGGCCGATGCGGCCGCCGCTGACCTCGACCACGCCACCAATGACCGAAGCGCGCGCGCCCGTCGTCAGCGCAGGCACCGCGAATGTCGCGCCGACGAGCGTCGCCGGCGACGCCCACGCGTACTTCAGCGCAAGGACACAGGCCTTCCGCAACGTGTGCAGCATCAAACGCGACCTCGATCGAGGTTGGTCCGCGGGTTCGGCGCTCGAGGCGTTCGTGCCATGTTCCGGTCAGTCATTCGACACGCCTGGCCGAACGCGGTCAGGCGGACAGCTTGAGACCGACGATCCCCGCAATGATCAGCGCGAGGCTGAACAACCGGCCCGCCGTGACCGGCTCGCCGAGCAGCACGATGCCGAGGATCGCCGTGCCGACGGCGCCGACGCCGACCCACACCGCGTACGACGTTCCGACCGGCAGCGATTTCATCGCGACACCGAGCAGGCCGAGGCTGACGATCATCGCGAGGACCGTGCCGACGCTCGGCCAGAGCCGGGTGAAACCGTCGGTGTACTTGAGGCCGATCGCCCAGCCGATCTCGAACAGCCCGGCGACCACCAGAACGATCCACGGCATGCGTGTCCCTTGCGTTGCCAGTCACTTCAGCAGTCGGCGGCGCGTCAGCAGCAGCGCGACGTAATACGCCGCCATCGCATAGGCGAGGAGGACGACGACGTGCAGCACGATGTTCGATGGCACGTGACCGAGCATCAGCGGCCGTGCGATGTCGATCGCATGCTTGAGCGGCAGCGCGTTCGCGATCGTTGCGAGCCACGCTGGCATCTGGTCCACGGGGAAATACACGCCAGAAAAAAGCAGCATCGGCGTCAGCACCAGCGTGAAGAAATAGGTGAAGAAATCGTACCCCGGCGCGAGCGAGTTCATCACGAGGCCGAAGCCGCCGAAACACAGTCCGACCAGGAAGCCGAGCGGCAGGATCCACAACGCGAGCCAGGTATGACCGAAGCCGAGCGCCTGGATGACGAGGAGGATCGCGGTGGTCGACATCACCGCCTTCGTCGCACACCAGATCCACTCGGCAAGCATCACGTCATCGAGCGCGATCGGTGCATTGATGATCGCTTCCCACGTGCGCTGGACATGCATGCGCGAGAACGCGGAATACATGCCCTCGAAGCTCGACGTGAACATCGCGCTCTGGCATACCATGCCGGTGCCGATGAACGCCACGTACGACATGCCGCCGACTTCGCCGACCATCGAGCCGATGCCGTAGCCGAGCGCCAGCATGTAGAGCAGCGGATCGGCGATGTTGCCGAGGACGCTGGCGATCGCGAGCTTCTTCCAGACGAGCAGGTTGCGCCGCCATACCGGCAGGAAGCGAATCGAAAACGACGGTGGGCGGAGGATCGCGGCGGACGTCATGTTCAATCGCGCAGTTCGCGCCCGGTCAGCTTGATGAACAAATCCTCGAGGTTCGCGGGGCGGTGCAGATAGCGCAGCCCCGTGTGCGTCGCGAGATCGGCAAGCAGCGGCGCTGCGTCGGCCGCATAGCAGAACGCCGTTTCGCCGGCGACCTCGAGGCGCGACGCCAACGCGCGGCCGCGCGTCTCGGCCCAGGTCTTCGCGGCTTCACCGTAGACCTCCACGACTTCGGGCTCGACGTGCGCGTCGAGAAGCGCGCGCGGTGTATCGCACGCGATCATCGTGCCGTGGTCGATCACGGCAAGGCGGGTCGCGAGCCGCTCCGCCTCGTCCATGAAATGCGTCGTCAGCAGGATCGTCTTGCCCTGTTTCAGCAACTGGCGCAGGCCGTCCCAGATCAGATGCCGCGCCTGCGGATCGAGGCCCGTCGTCGGTTCGTCGAGGATCAAAAGCTCGGGGTCGTTGATGAGTGCGCGCGCGAGCGTCAGACGGCGCTTCATGCCGCCCGATAACGTGCGAATCGACGTTTGTGCCTTGCCTGCCAGCCCGGCGAACTCGAGCAGGCGCGGAATGCGCTCGTCGAGAACACCATGCGACAGCCGAAAATAACGGCCGTAGATCAGCAGGTTCTCGCGGACGGTGAAGTCGGGATCGAGGTTGTCCATCTGCGGCACGACGCCGACGCGGATTCGCGCTTCGCGCGCGGCTTTCGGCACCGGTTCGCCCAACAATTCAATGCGGCCGCCGTCGGGCGCGATCAGTCCGAGGCAGCAGCGTAGCGTCGTCGTCTTGCCTGCGCCGTTGGGGCCCAGCAGCGCAAAGCATTCGCCGCGGCGGATCGTGAACGACAGGCCGCGGACGACCTCGAGATCACCGTAGCGCTTCCGCAGGTCATGGACGTCGAGAACCTGCACTGCGGCAGGCACGCGGGGCGTTCCAGTCGTCTGCGAAACGATCGCTGCCGCGACGTCGTTCACGACGCTTCGATTTGCGCTGCACCCGACCACATCGTCGTTACGGTGCGCGCAAGCGCAGGCAGGCGGCCGTGAAAGAAATGGCCGCAACCTGGAAAGACGACGATCGGCAACTGTTGTGGGCGCGCCCACGCAAACACATCGGCGAGCGGCACGACGTCGTCTTCCTCGCCGTGAACGACGATCGTGCCCGCGGGAACGGTCTGCAACGGGAAGCGATTGACTGCAGGTCCGACCAGCACGAGCCCCTCGGCGTCGACCTGTCCGGCGACCCGCGTCTGCACGAAAGATCCGAACGAAAACCCGGCGAGCGCCACTGGAAGCCCGTTGCCGAACCGCGCTTGCACCTGGCGCAACACGGCAAGCGCGTCGTCCGTTTCGCCGCGACCTTCGTCGAAGGCGCCGGCCGATTGCCCCACGCCGCGAAAGTTGAAGCGCGCGGCGATGTATCCGAGCGCGAAGAACGCCTTCGCGAGCGTCTGGACCACCTTGTTGTCGAGCGTGCCGCCCTGCAGCGGGTGCGGATGGCACACGAGCGCGATGCCACGCGGCGCAACAGCGGGTACGGCGATCAGCGTTTCGAGCGGGCCGGCAGCGCCTTCGACCGCCAATCGCTCGACATTGCGCGGCGTCAAATGCGCAGCCTCTCGACGATCTCGCCGCCGATCACATGGCGATCGATGATCTCGTCGATGTCGTCCTTGTCGACGTACGTGTACCAGACCTCCTCCGGGTACACGACGATGACGGGACCTTCCTCGCAGCGATCGAGGCATCCCGCCTTGTTGATGCGCACGCGGTCCGGGCCGGACATGCCCAGTGCCTTGATCCGCTGCTTGGCGTACTTCTGCATGGCGAGCGCGTCGTTGTTCGCGCAGCAGCGCTCGGGCGGATCGCGCTCGTTGCAGCAGAAGAAAACGTGGTGCCGGTAGTAGCTCATCGAAGGGACGGCGCACCTGGATGCTGCACGCTGTGCGCGAGGGCTGGCGCGCAGCGTCGATTATAGCGGGCGGGTCAGGCTGGATCGGCCGGCTTGCCCCACGCGGGAAGGCCTGCGAGCGCAAACAGCCACACTGCCGTCAGTACCGGCCAGACGAGCAGCGCAGCGCGTGTCAGGCCGTTGTAGTTCATCAGTTGACCGAAGTGCCAGTCGAAGAGCGCGATTGGTGCGCGCGCCGAAAGCGTCTCGGGCGCCAGCACCGGGGCACCGAGCGCCGACAGCAGTGCGATCGCGCAGACGGCAACCTGGACGGGCCGCGGCAGCATGATGACAATGCGTAGCGCCAGCGCACCCGCCGCGATACCGATCATCGTGCCGGGCTTCACCCATGACTGCCAGATCGTCGGCTTCAGCATGACGATCGCCGCGAGCAGCTTCATGGCGAGCGCGCCGATGATGAGCGCGGCAACGATCGTTCCGGTGCGGCGCCGGTGCCGCATCAACAGCGCGGCGAAGAGCCCGACACCCAGCACCTGGAACGCCGTGCCCGCGGCCTGCACGACGTTGTTGGCGCTGTCGTGCGCAGGCGCGGTGTCATGTGCCGGCGGCACGGCGAGCGCCGCGACCGGCGGCGACGTGTCGCTGTCGAAGGTGACGGCGAACAACGGAATGCCTGGATTGGTCTGCGCGACGAGCCACAACAGCATCAAGGCAACGCCGACGTCACCGAGGTTGCCGGGAAGAAACAGTCGCGCACGCGCGCGGTACAGTGTCGTGCGCGCGGACGCGTTGTGTGCGAGCGCGGTGGCGATCGCGCCGCCGAGCGCCGCGCCAATCGTGTTGGTCGCAAGATCGAGCGAGCTCGCGACGCGCGGCGGCACGTACATCTGCAGCGACTCCATCGCGAACGACATCGCCGCGCCGATGACGACGCTGTGCACGATCCGCCGGGCGGGTGTCGCCCGGTGACGAAGCAGTGCGACGAAGAAACCGAAGGGGACGTATGCGGCGACGTTCAGCAGCGTGTCGCTACGCACCCAGTGCCCCGGATCCAGCAGGAAGAACGGCGTGCCCGCGGGCGGCGGCAGCCACGGCTGGAATGGCTCGAGCGACGCAAAGACGATCGCGACGCCGTACAACGTCGCCAGCACGTGCGGAAGTCGCGTGCGCAGGCTCGTGGCGTCGAGCGCATTCTCCATGCGGTGATGATCGCACGTCCCATCGGGCGTGCGCGGAGACTACTTGCTCGCCTTGATCTCGGTCCAGAGCTTGTTGCGCAGGCGGCGTTGCGCAACCGTCAGGTCCTTGAGCTGCTCGAGCTTCGCCTGCACCTCCTTCGGCGGAAACACGGCGGGCAGCTTGAGCAGATCGGGCTTGATGTATTTCATCGCGTCGGCGTTGGGGTTGCCGGAGCCGATCAGGTTCGTGAGCTCCGCCGAATTGCGGCCATCCAGCATGAAATTGATGAAGCGCAATCCGAGGTCGGGGCGCGGCGCCGCCTTGTGGATCACCATGTTGTCAACGGCGAGGACCGCGCCTTCCTTCGGTACGCCCTGCAGGATGCGGAACTTGCGGCCGGCCGCCTGCGCGTCCTGGTTCGCCTGGAAGATGTCGTTCGAGTAGCCATGCACGAGCCAGATGTTGCCGACCGTCAGCTCCTTGATGTATGACGATGCGTTGAATGCAGCCCAGTACGGTTTGGCTTTCTTGATCAGCGCGGCGGCCTCGTCCCAGTGCTTGGCGTCGACGTCGTTCGCCGAGTAGCCGAGGTACTTGAGCGCCGCTGCGAAGAGCTCGTTCGCACTGTCCAGCACCGTGACACGCCCCTTGACCTTCTCGAGGTACTTCGGGTCGAAGATGACGGCCCAGGTATCGGTCGGCAGGCCGAGTTCCTTCATCTTCTCGTCGTTGTAGCCGAGGATCGTCGTCGACATCGCGTAGGGCACCGAATACTGGTTGCCCGGGTCGAACGGCGTGTTCAGGTACGCCGGGTCGACGTTCTTCAGATTCGGAATCGCCGTCTTGTCGATCGGCTTCAACTGACCGCCGCGGATCAGCGCCTGCACGGCGTTGCTGGTCGGGACCAGCACGTCGTAGCCCTTGGCGCCTGCGGCCAGTTTCGCGAGCAGCTCCTCGTTGTCCGAGTAATACGTCTGCACGACCTCGCACTGGCATACGCTCTCGAAGCGCTTGATCGTCTCCGGCGCGATGTAGTTGTTCCAGTTGTACAGGTGGAGCTGGTCGCGTGCGTGGGCGGGCATCACGCCGGCCAGGGTGATCGCGAGCAGCGTGGCGGCGTGGGCGACGAAGGAGCGCAGGGTCATGGTCAGTTATCCCGGTCGGTTCGAAGCAGCGTGGGCGACAGTTTGGCGGCAATGACGATCAGCAGCAACGTCAGCAGCATCAGCAAAGTTGACACGGCGTTCACCTCGGGCGTCACCGAGATCTTGATCATCGAGTAGATCAGCAGCGGAAGCGTTACCGTGCCGGCGCCCGCGGTGAAAAACGTGATCACGAAATCGTCGATCGACAGCGTGAACGCCATCAGCGCGCCGGCGATGACGCCCGGCATGATCAGCGGCAGCGTCACATGGCGGAAGGCCTGCGCCGGGGATGCACCGCAGTCCCGTGCCGCCTCCGTCAGCGCCTCGTCCATGCCAGCGAGCCGTGCGCGCACGACGATCGCGACGAAGCCGATGCAGAACGCGATGTGTGCGAGTGCGACGGACACGAGGCCAAGCGTGAAGTTCAGCAGGACGAAAAAGATCAGCAGCGAAACGCCCATCAGGATCTCGGGAATGGCGATCGGCGTCAGTACCAGAATCGGCAGGAGCCGCAGTTTGTAGCGATGCATTGCAACGCCCGCCATCGTGCCGAGCACCGTGGACACGAGGCTCGCCGTCACCCCGATCAGCAGTGAATTGCCGGCGGCCGCCAGCATGTCGTCGTCGGCCGCGAGCCTGCGATACCAGTCGAACGTGAATCCGACCCATTCCGCATTCAATCGTGAATCATTGAACGAGTAGACGACGACGATGACCAGCGGCACGTAGAGGAACGCGTACGCGCAGAGCGCCGCTGCCCACAGCCACGGCGAGCGCCTACGCACGCGACGCGATCTCCGCGCCGCCCCGGCGTCCGATCCACGCGGCGGCGCCCGCGAGCAGCAGTGCCGCCACCGTCAGCACGATCGACAGCACGCTGCCGAACGGCCAGTCGCGCGTCTCGAGGAACTGCTGCTTGATCAGGTTGCCGATCAGCGTGTCGTCCGGGCCGCCGAGGATGTCCGGAATCGCGAAAATGCCGAGCGCCGGAATGAACACGAGCGCGGCGCCGGCATACACGCCCGGCAACGACAACGGAAACGTCACGCGCCAGAACCGCTGCCATGCATTGGCGCCCAGATCCTGCGCCGCGTCGAGCAGCGCCTGATCGTGTTTCTCGAGGTTCGCGTACAGCGGCAGCACCATGAACGGCAGATGCACGTACACAAGGCAGGTCAGCACGGCGAACGCACTGAACAACAGCGGCACCGGACCTGCGCCGAAGACAGCGAGCACGCTGTTGACGATGCGCGCCAGCGCCGCGTTCGGCCCGAGAATGATCATCCACGCGTAGACGCGAATCAGAAAATTGCTCCAGAACGGAAGGATGACGAGCAGCAGCAACAGCTCGCGATATTGCTTCGGGCTCTTGGCGATCAGCGTCGCGAGCGGATACGCAAGCAGCAGGCAGAGCAGCGTCGTGACCGTTGCATACCACGCCGATTTGATGAACACCTGCAGGTAGACGGACTCGGTGAGAAAGCGGACGTAGCTCTCCACATTGAGGTCGAGCGCGCCCGTCTCGTCGGTCAGCGGCGCAAGCCCACCGAATTCGCCGGGCGTCCGAAACGACGCGAGCACCATGATCAGCGCGGGAATCGCGAAGAACACGATCAGATAGACGAGCGGCGGCAGGCTCACCAGCCATTTGCCGATGACTGCGGAACGCTGGATCCGCTCGCGTGCGGTGCTCATGCGTCGACGAAATGTCCGGCGTCGACCGGCCAGCTCGTCTCGACCGCGTCACCCACTTCGAAGAACTTTGCGCGGCCGCTCTGCGAATTCGCGAGCAGCGCTTCGATGCGCGCGCCGCCTTCGGTCGCCACGCGGTAGACGGTGACGTCACCCATGTACAGGAGATCCGCGACGGTGCCGCGAAAATGGTTGTCCGGGGAATCCGTGGGGGCGACCGCGGCGATGCGAATCTTTTCCGGGCGCAGCGCGACCATCCCGCTGCTGCCGACGGCGAGCGACGAACGCGTAGCGATGCGCACTGGACCGAGCCCGGTCACATCGAGCGTGACGATGCCGCCGTCGTTTGACGCGATCGGTCCGGACAACAGGTTGCAGTGCCCGATGAAGTCGGCAACGAAGCGCGTCTTCGGGAAGCCGTAGATTTTCGACGGCTCGTCGAGCTGTTCGACGCGACCGCGATTCATCACCGCGATCCGATGCGACAGTGCGAGCGCCTCGGTCTGGTCATGCGTCACGTAGACGAACGCGATGCCGACCTCCTTCTGCAGGTTGATGAGCTCGATCTGCAGCTCCTCGCGAAGCTTCGCATCGAGCGCGGCGAGCGGTTCGTCGAGCAGCAGCATCGTCGGATGCGTGACGAGCGCGCGGGCGATCGCGACACGTTGCTTCTGCCCGCCGGACAGTTCGTGCGGATAACGCTTGCCGAAGCCAATGAGGCGCACGTCTTCCAGCGCGGCCGCGATGCGCGCGCCGCGCTCTTTGGCCGGAACGCGCGCCATCTGCAACGGGAACGCGACGTTGCCTTCGACCGTCATGTGCGGAAACAGCGCGTAGCTCTGGAACACCGTGCGCACCGGGCGTAACTCGGGCGGGCGCCCCGCGAGATCCTCGCCGGCGAGCACGATGCGCCCGGCATCGGGCAGGTCGAAGCCGGCGATCATCCGCAGCAACGTCGTCTTGCCGCAACCCGACGGTCCGAGCAGCGTGAAGAATTCGCCGGCCTCGACCGACAAGCTCACGTCGTCGACCGCGGCGAAGTCGCCGAAGCGCCGCGTGACGCCCTCAATTTCGAGCAATGCCATCGGGGTCAGAGCAACAAGTCGCGCGATCCGGAGCAGGGCGTTGTCGAGCGGCTCCCACGCGACTTGTTGCTCTTGTATCTTACTTTGGTGGCCGCGCCGCGCGCCAAACTTGTCTGCTCTAAGAGCTCGAGCTCGTGGGTTAGCTTAAGGTCAACGCGCGGAAGTGGCTTGATTGCAACGTCGTTATCCCGAACGGTTGTCAACGTATGAACGTGCATACACAAGATAGGGACGCGGCAACGGTGTCGCGCATCAACGCGGGTATTGATGTCTCCAAGGCGTGGCTCGACGCGTGTTGGGGACAGCACGCCCGGCGCTTTGCTCACGACGCCGATGGAATCAAGCAGCTGGCGGCTAGCCTGGGTCAAGCGCAGGTGGACTTGGTGGTGATGGAGGCCAGTGGCGGCTACGAGATGGCGAGTGCGGCGGCGCTGCAGGCGGAAGGTTTTGCGGTGGCCGTGCTCAACGCTCGTCAGGCGCGAGATTTTGCCCGCGCGCTGGGGGTGCTGGCGAAGACCGATCGGGTCGACGCCCGGGTCTTGCGCGACTTCGCCAATGTGATCGCCAGGCATCCCGAGCGCGCCCGGTACTTGCGGGCGTTGCCCGACGAGCAGCGTCTGCACTTGGCCGCGCTGGTCTTGCGCCGGCGGCAACTGCTGGACATGCGCATCGCCGAAGCCAACCGGTTGCCCACCGCGCATCGCTCCGCTCGCAAGAGCGTGGCCGCAGTGCTGCGGTTGCTCGACGCGCAATTGAAGAGCGTCGACGCCGATATCGACGGCTGCATGCGGAAATACTTCAAGGAAGCGTTGACATGGCTCGATACGGTCAAAGGCGTCGGACCGGTGCTGAAAAGCACCCTGCTGGCGCTGCTGCCCGAACTGGGTCACTTGAGCGGGCGCGCCATTAGCGCGCTGGTTGGCGTGGCGCCGATCGCGCGGGAATCGGGTCAGTGGCGTGGCAAACGACAGACTTGGGGAGGCCGCCATGAGGTTCGCGCGGTGGTTTACATGGCGACGCTCAGCGCAGTCAAACACAACCCGGTACTGAAACAGTTCTATCGACGTCTCATCGCAGCCGGCAAAGCGCCCAAGGTCGCGTTGGTCGCCTGCATGCGCAAGTTGTTGGTCATTCTCAATGCAATGGTTCGCGACCGGACCACTTGGAAGCAACAACCGCTTCTCAATCTTTCGAATTGACTTCGGAGACGGTTGCTGACCCCGGACGATTGTAGCGGACGCGTTCAGAGTGACTGCCGCAACAACAGCGCGATGACGATCGTCAGCAGCACGGCGATCGTCGCGAGCCAGCGATTGCGCGATTGCTGGGCGAGCGCCAGCGCCTTCAGCGCCAGGTCCGACGCCGGTGGCGGCGCCGTCAGTTTGCGGTGGATGAGCCGTGGAAGTTCCGGCAGCGTCTGCACGAGTGACGCCGCTTCGGCGAACAATCGCCGCTCGAGCGCACGAAAGCCGATCTGGTCTTCCATCCAGCGCTCGAGGAAGGGCTTCGCCGTCACCCACAGATCGAGGTCGGGGTCGAGCTGCCGGCCGAGGCCTTCGACGTTCAGCAGCGTCTTCTGCAGCAGCACGAGCTGCGGCTGGATTTCGACGTTGAAGCGGCGCGATGCACGGAACAGCTGCAGCAACACCTTGCCGAGGGATATTTCCTTCAGCGGACGATCGAAGATCGGCTCGCACACGACGCGGATCTCGCTTTCGAGCTCGTCGATCCGCGTGTTCGGCGGGACCCACCCCGACTCAAGGTGCGTGGTTGCGACACGGTGGTAATCGCGGCGGAAGAACGCGAGGAAGTTCTGCGCCAGGTAACTCTTGTCCTGCTCGGACAGCGTACCCATGATGCCGAAGTCGAGCGCGATGTACTTGCCATGATTGGCCGCGTCGACGCCGACGAAGATGTTGCCGGGATGCATGTCGGCGTGAAAGAACCCGTCGCGGAACACCTGCGTGAAGAAGATCTCGACGCCGGCGCGCGCGAGGCGCTTCAAATCGATTCCGGCTGCGACCAGATCCGTGATGCGCCCGATCGGCACGCCCGCCATCCGCTCCATCACGAGCACTTCGCTCGCCGTCCAGTCCCAGTACACCTCGGGAATCCTGAGCAATCCGGAACGCAGAAAGTTGCGCCGCAACTGCGAGCAGTTCGCCGCTTCGCGCGTCAGGTCGAGTTCGTCGTGAATCGTCTTGTCGAATTCGGCGACGACGGCGCGCGGGCGCAGCCGCCTGCCTTCGCGCCACAAACGTTCGACGAGCGATGCCGCCGTGTGCAGCAGCGCGAGATCGTGCTCGATGACTTGGGCAACGTTCGGTCGCAGCACTTTCACCGCGACCGGCGTGCCGTTCGGCAGTTCGCCGAAATGCACCTGCGCAACCGACGCACTCGCGACCGGCGTCAGATCGAACGATTTGAAGACTTCGGCGAGCGGCCGCCCGAACACGCGGACGATCGTCGCCTCGACCTTGTCCGAGCCGAACGGCGGCACGCGATCCTGCAGCAGCGCGAGTTCGTCGGCGATGTCGGGCGGCAGCAGGTCGCGCCGCGTCGACAGCATCTGGCCGAACTTGATGAAGATCGG
>JAICVH010000436.1 GCA_025935435.1 Burkholderiales bacterium | reverse complement strand
ACGGGTGCCCGGCGCGGCGGCTCGGCGTCGCGCTTCGCGCGCGATCGACTGGGCCGCGCCACCCGTGACGGTCAGCGCGTCCTAGTCGCGTTCACAGACGGCCCGCCCCGGCGCTTCGGCGGCAGTGGCGATGGGTGCTGCGCGCAGATTTGATCCGGTAGAGACCGGGCCGCGATCAGGCCGGCTGCTGTGCGAGCAGCTGCTGCAGCTCGCCCGACTGGTACATCTCGCGCACGATGTCGCAGCCGCCGACGAATTCGCCGTTCACGTAGAGCTGCGGGATCGTCGGCCAGTTCGAGTAATCCTTGATGCCCTGGCGCAACGCCTCATCCTGGAGGATGTTGAACGACGTGTAATGGGTGACGCCGCAGCGCTTCAGGATCTCGGCGACCGTCGCCGAAAACCCGCATTGCGGGAACTGCGGTGTTCCTTTCATGTACAGGACGACGTGATTCTTCGTCACCTGGTCCTTGATCGTGTCGTGAATGTCGCTCATGGCGGACTCCGGAGGTCGATGTTCAGGCGATTCTACCTAAGTGCCTCCTCCCGCCGCGCTTTCAAGCAGAGCGAACCGTTCGGCTACTCCTTCACCGCACCGGTGAGTCCGGACACGTAGTACTCGACGAAGAACGAATAGAGGATCGCAACGGGCAGCGAGCCGAACAACGCGCCCGCCATCAGCGAGCCCCAGTGATACACGTCGCCTTCGACGAGCTCGGTGACGACGCCGACCGGCACCGTCTTGACCTCCGACGACGAGACGAATGTCAGCGCGTAGATGAATTCGTTCCAGGACAGCGTGAACGCGAAGATCCCCGCCGAAATCAGCCCGGGAACGGCGAGCGGCAATATGATCCGCACGAGAATCTGCCAGCGACTCGCGCCGTCGATCAGCGCGCACTCTTCGAGCTCCAGCGGGATGGACTTGAAGTAGCCCATCAGCAGCCACGTGCAGAACGGGATCAGGAACGTCGGATACGTCAGGATCAGCGCCAGCCGCGTGTCGAACAGGTCCAGCTTGTAGACCATCGTCGCCAGCGGAATGAACAGGATCGACGGCGGCACCAGGTACGCGAGGAAGATGCTCATGCCGACGTAGCGCGATCCGCGAAACCGGAGCCGCTCGATCGCATACGCGGCGAGTACGCTGCAGAGGATCGACAGGAACGTCGAAACGACCGACACCAGCACGGTATTCCACAGCCAATCGGGATACGCGGTGTCGAACAGCAGCTTCTTGATATGGGCGAGCGTCGGGTTCTTGACCCAGAACGGATTGCCCTCGCGCGACAACAGCTCCTCGTTCGGCTTGAATGTCGTGATGACCATCCAATAAAAAGGGAACAGCAACACGATCAGGAATACCGTCAGCGGCAGCCAGATCGTGACGATTCGCCGCGGCAGCGACACGAGGTAATTCATCCCCTGCGTGTCGGTGACTTGCGGTGCGCCGACGGCCGTCGGCTCCGCCGCGCTCATTTGTCGGTGCCTCCCTGTTGCCACGCGCGACGCTGCAGCCCGAAATACGAGAAAAGTATCGCTGCGAGCAGGAACGGCACCATCGCCGTCGCGATCGCCGCGCCTTCGCCCAGGCTGCCTCCGGGGATCGCGCGCTGGAACGACAGCGTCGCCATCAGGTGCGTAGCGTTCAGCGGGCCGCCGCGGGTCAGCACGTAGATCAATTGAAAATCGGTGAACGTGAACAGCACCGAAAACGTCATGACGACGGCGATGATCGGGGTCAACAGCGGCAGCGTCACGTAGCGGAACTGCTGCCACGGCGACGCGCCGTCGAGGCTCGCCGCTTCGTAGTAAGACGGCGAGATCGTCTGCAGACCCGCGAGGAGCGTGATTGCCACGAAGGGCACGCCGCGCCAGATATTCGCGGCGATCGTCGACAGGCGCGCGTTCCACGGGTCACCGAGGAAGTCGATGTACCCATGGATCACGCCCATTCGCTGCAGCGCCCAGCTCAGGATCGAGAACTGCGAGTCGTAGATCCACCAGAACGCGATGGCCGACAGCGCGGTCGGCACAATGAACGGCAGCAGGACGATCGCGCGCAGAAACGCCTTGAACGGCAGGTGCTTGTTCAGCAGCAGCGCAAGCCACAGCCCGAGCACGAACTTGATGACGCTCGCGACGACCGTATAGAAAAGCGTGTTGAAGAGCGCGAGGCGCGTGACCGAATCGCCCCACAGGAATTCGAAATTCTCGAGCCCGATCCATTCACCGCCGCGACCGATCTTCGTGTCGGTGAATCCAAGCCAGGTGCCGAGGCCGAGCGGATAGGTGAGGAACAGCAGCAGCAGCACCGCCGTCGGCAGCAGGAACAACAGGCCGAGGACGTTGCGATCGTTCTCGATGCGCGTCAGAAGTGCGGGCAATCCGGCCTTTCGCGACGTTGAATGCGGACGATGACGCCGCGCCCGTCATGCTCGCGGGCGCGGCGCACCGGTTCTGCCGACGTCAGACCTTGTAGTAGCGCTCCGCGCGCTTTTGCGCCCGCTCGGCCGCTTCCTTCGGCGACTTCGAGCCCGAAGCGGCTTCGGCGACCATGTTGACGACGATGAAGTCCGCGAGCGCGCCCGCCGACGCGTAGCCCATCTTGCCCGCGTAGCCGGAGGGAATCATGTTCTTCATCGAGTCGCGATACGGCGTGTGCTTGGGATCGACGGTCCAGATCGGGTTCTTCTCGTAATAGCGCAGCGCCGGCGTCACGTAGCCGATGCCCGACTGCACCCATGGGTCCATCTGCTCCGGTTCCATCATGAAGCGGAGGAACTCCTTGGCCGCCTTCGGATATTTCGAATACCTGAAGATCAGCTGGTTGAAGAACAGCTGAAACTCCGTCGGCCTGCCGATCGGCCCCACCGGCATGTTCGCGTGGTAGATGTCCGCCGCAAGTTCCTTGACCTTCGGGTCCTGCGAATTCTTCGCGGCGTAATAGACGGAGATGCCGTTGTTCGTGAGAAAGATCTGGCCGTCGAGGAACGCCTTGTTGTTGTTCGGGTCGAGCCACGACAGCGTGCCGGGCACGAACGTCCCGTAGAGCTCCTTGGCGTATTCGAGCGCCTTGATCGTTTCGGGGCTGTCGATGACGACCTTGTTGTTGGTGTCGACGAGCTTGCCGCCGAACGACCACACCAGCCACTGGCACCAGGTATTGCCGTCGCCGGTCGCGTTGCCCAGTGCAAAACCGGGCGGCGTGCCTTTTTCCTTCAGCGCCTTCGCGAGCTTCAGGAAACCGTCGGTGTCCTT
>JAICVH010000006.1 GCA_025935435.1 Burkholderiales bacterium | reverse complement strand
TTCCCCTTCCCGGCGGTCCGCCACCGCCTCCGAATCCGATGTCGTGACGGACGCCGTCGACCGGATGAATTGATTTGTCAGCGCTGCCGTTCGAGCGCCGGCGACCACGTGCCGTCGCGAGCACGGCTCGCCATTTGCAGCCGATGGTTGAACGCCGCCTGCGCTGCGGCGACGTTGCTCTGCGCGCCCTTCCACAGCGCCATCACCGGGTCCTGCAGCGCACGCGCAAACGAGAACGACAGGATCCACGGCGCACGGGTGTCCCGCGCGTTCATCGCGTTCAGGTTGGCCGTCGCTTCTTCGGGCGACTGTCCGCCCGACAGGAAATTGATCGTCGGGACGCTCGCCGGAACTGTCCGCCGCAACACGGTGAGCGTGGCTGTCGCGACTTCGTCAGGCGTTGCCTTGCGTGCGTGTGCCTTGCCCGGTACCACCATGTTTGGCTTCAGGATGATCGCTTCGGTGGCCACGCGATGCCGATGCAACGCGTCGAACACCGCATGCAGCACGGCTTCGGTGACTTCCGCGCAACGCTCGATCGAATGTTCGCCGTCGATCAGCACTTCCGGCTCGACGATGGGGACGAGTCCCTGCTGCTGGCAGACCCCCGCATACCGCGCGAGCACCTCTGCGTTCGCGTCGATACCGAGTTCGGTCGGGTTACGATCGGTGATCGCATAGACTTCGCGCCACTTCGTAAAGCGCGCGCCCTGCGCCTTGTACGCGTCGAGCCGCTCGGCCAGACCGTCGAGTCCCTGCGTAATGACATCGCCCGGTGCACCGGGCAGCGGCGTCGTTCCCTTGTCGACCTTGATGCCGGGCAGAATGCCGCGCTTCGCGAGGACATCTGCGAGTCGCGTGCCGTCGTCCGCTTTCTGTCCCAGGGTTTCCTCGAACAGGATCACGCCGGCGAGCGACGCTTCGGCACCCGGCGTCGTGAATAACAGCGAACGATAGGCGCGCCGCGACGTTTCGTTCGACTCGATGCCGAGCGCGCTGAACCGCTTGGTAATCGTCGGCGTGCTTTCGTCGGCTGCGAGAATGCCTTTGCCCGGTGCGACGATGTTTGCGAGCGTCGCCTGAAGTTCGTTGTAGTGTTCGGTCATCCCAAGGTCCTCGTTGGCGATCCCTAGAGTTTACGCCCGTGACCTGTCGACCGCAGCGCGTGGCGGCCGCCACGCTACACTTCGGCGCGTGGCTACCCGCCTTCCCGCCTTGGTCACACGCTCGTTCGAGTCGTCGCCGCTGACCAACGCGGTCTTCCGCAACTTCTACCTCGGGTCGATCGGCGCCGCGCTCGGATACACGATGCAGGCGACGATTTCCGCGTGGCTGATGGCGACGCTGACGACGTCGGCGTTGATCATCGCCCTCGTACAAAGCGCGAGCACGGCGCCGTCGTTGCTGTTCGGCCTCGTCGCCGGAACGCTTGCCGATATCGTCGATCGCCGGCGCGTGATCATCGTCACGCAAATCCTGCTGTTCGCGGCGACGCTGGTCCTGGGTTTCGCCGCTCTGGTCGGAATCATCGGACCGGTATCGCTCCTGTTTCTCACGTTCCTGGTCGGTGCCGGATTCACCTTCTACCTGCCGGCGCAGCAGGCGAGCATCAATGAGCTCGTGCCGCGTGCTGAGCTGTCGCGTGCGATTGCGCTCGGATCGGTTGCGTTCAATGTCGCGCGCGCGCTTGGCCCGGCGCTCGCCGGCGCCATTGCGGCCGCGATGAGTTCCGGTACGGCGCTCGTCGTCGGCGCCTTTTTCTTCGTACCGATGTTCGTCGCCATGCGCCGGACGAAGCCGCCGGAAGCCGCGCTGCCCGGCGTACCGGAACGGCTCCTGTCCGGCGTGATGATCGGCCTGCGCTATGTCCGACATTCGGCACCGATGCGCGCACTCGTCATGCGCAATCTGGCGTTCAGCGTGTGCGCGAGCGCGTTCTGGGCGCTGCTGCCGGTGATTGCGCGCGACCAGCTCGGTCTCGGCGCCGGAGGTTTCGGCGTGCTTTCGGCGAGCTTCGGACTCGGTGCGATCGTCGGCGCGTTCTCGATTCCCGCCCTCTTGCAACAACGCACGATGAACGAGGTCGTCACCTCGGGCGGAATCCTGTGGTCGCTCGCGATGCTGGTCGTTGCCCTAACGGTGAACGCGCCGCTGGCGGTCATTGGCGCCGCGTGCGCGGGCGCTGCGTGGGTGTATGTATTTGCAAGCCTTTCGGCCGGGACGCAGAGCAGTGCGCCGGCGTGGGTGCGCGCGCGTGCGGTGTCGATGAACCTCGTCGCAACGCAGGGCTGCCTCGCGATCGGCAGCGCATTCTGGGGAGCGATCGCATCGGGCGTCGGCACCCGATGGGCACTGGGCGCATCCGCGTTGGCTGTGCTCGTACTGCAATGGCTGTTGCGGCGTGTCCGCGTCGCGATGGGCCAGGAAGCGGACGTCGTGCCGGGCGTGCGACTGCCGGAGCTTGCAATCGCAGCCGAACCGCTTCCCGACGATGGCCCGGTGCTGATCCAGCTCGAATACCGCATCGACGCAGGCAACCGTGATGCGTTCTTGAAGGCCATCGCCAAAGTGGGCCCGACGCGACGGCGCAACGGCGCGACGAGCTGGCGTGTCTTTCGTGATGTCGGCGAGGAAGGTCGGTTCGTCGAGCGTTACGTAATTGCGTCGTGGGCCGAGTACGTGCGACTGCGCGCACGGATGACGATGGCGGACAGCCGGCTGCAGCAACGCGTCGCCGAATTGCAGCGCGCCGACGTTCCGATCCGCGTATCGCGATTGATCGGCGTCACTTCCGACATCGCCGCACGCGGTGTGCACTGACGAAACGGTATGATCGAGAAGCGAATTGCGCGACCAATCCGCGCCAAGTCATCGGGAGAAGTCATGCTCATGGGATCCAGGAATGCGACGCGTGCTGCGATGAGCGGGCGCGAACTGCGGCAGGCTCCAGCAAACGCTCATGACCTGCGGCGCGCCGCCGTCCTGACGTCCGTGGCGGCGCTCGGACTGCTCGCGGCCTGTGCGTCTCCACCCCGCGGCGGCGACCCGCGTGATCTCGTGTGCAACAGCGCGCAGCAGTGCCGCGTCATCGTAACCGTCGACTGCGCCGGTGCCTGCAGGGCGAGCGTCGATCATCCGCACGTCCATGCGCGCGGGAACGACGTCGTATGGATCATCGACAACAAGCCCGGTCAGAACTACAGGTTCGCCGCGAGCGACGGCGTCGCGTTCAAGACCAGCGCGGGCCGCGCTGTATTCCGCTGTCATGCAGAAGCAGCCGGCAATCGATACGCCTGCATGAATCAGCGGACCCCCGGCGAATACGAATACGCTATTCACCTGGACGGCACGCCGGCCGTGCCGCCGCTCGATCCCTGGATCGTGAACTGACGCGCGCTGCGCTCGGCCCACGACGCGGTGCGCGACCGGCCGCAGACGCCGTTGCGCCATGATCGGGTTGCCGGAAATCGTTGCAATCCTGGTCGCGTTAGCGGCGTGTTGGCTCGTATGGGACACGCTTCGCGCTCGCGAGCAGGCCAATACGGCCATGCGCGCGGCATGCGAGCGACGCGGTTTCCTGTTCCTCGACGACACGGTGTCGCTCCGGTCCGTGCGGCCGGTTCGCGGTGACGACGGCCGCATCCGCCTGCAGCGACGCTACGAATTCCAGTACAGCGACACTGGGCACAATCGACTCGACGGGTCGATCACGCTCGTCGCGGCCGGCGTTACCGCGCTCGACCTTGGTTCGGGTGCCGCACCGTGAATCGCTATCGAGCGTCGACGCAACGACGCTTCGATGGCGGCGCGCCGTGATGCCTGTGACGACTCGGCGCGCAAATTGCATAGTATGCGTTCGCGCCTTCGTTGTCGGCTGCATCAACCAGGACGCCCGCCGCGCTCCCAATGAAAATTTCCGCTTCCCACGCCAGGCGTTACAAGGAAATCTGCCTGCTGTTGCTGAAGTACGGCCGCTCGGATCTCGTCAGCGCGATCGATATCGATGCTGCATTGGGCGGAGAACAACTTCCAACGACATCGCCGGCAGCGGCGCCGCCCGATCAGCTCGCGGACGACCTGGAAGCGATGGGGCCGACATACATCAAGCTCGGACAGATACTTTCGTCGCGGCCCGATCTTCTGCCCGAACCCTATCTGAAGGCGCTTGCCCGCCTGCAGGACGACGTCAAGCCTTTCGAATACGCGGCCGTCGAAGAGATCGTCACTTCCGAACTCGGCGTGCGGATCTCCAAGGCGTTCTCGAGCTTCGACCAGCAGCCGATCGCGGCTGCGTCGCTCGGCCAGGTGCATCGCGCGGCTTTGCGCGACGGCCGTCGCGTCGTCGTCAAGGTCCAGCGGCCCGACATCGCCAAACAAGTCGCGGACGACTTCGAAGTGCTGGCGCAGATCGCCGAATTCATCGACGCACACACGGAATTCGGCCGACGTTATCGGCTGCTCGACATGCTCGAGGAATTCCGCATGGCGCTGAAGCACGAGCTCGATTACGAGCGGGAGGCGCGCAACCTGATCGCCGTCGGAGCCAATCTTCAGGAATTCACGCTGATCGATGTGCCGCAGCCGGTGCCCGATTACAGCTCGCGGCGCGTACTGACGATGGACTTCGTCAAGGGTCGCAAGATCACCTCGATCGGCCCGCTCGCACGCCTCGAGATCGAGGGCGCCGCACTCGCCGAGCAGCTCTTCCGCGCCTATCTCAAGCAGGTACTCGTCGATGGCCTGTTCCATGCGGATCCACATCCCGGCAACGTCTTTCTCACCGACGACGGACACGTCGCACTGCTCGACCTCGGCATGGTCGGCCAGACGACGCCGCGGATGCGCGAAAACCTGTTGAAAGTGTTGCTTGCGGCGAGCGACGGCAAGGGCGACGACGTCGCCGACGTGCTCGTCGTCATGAGCGAGCGCGACGAACGCTTCGACGGACCGCTGTTCCGGCGCGGCATCGCGCAGCTCGTCGTGCGGATGCAGGACACGGGCCTCAAACAGATGAACGTTGGTGCGATGCTGCTGCGCATGCACCGGACCGCGAGCGAGAGCGGCCTTTACGTTCCGAGCGAGCTGACGCTGCTTGGCAAGACGCTGTTGCAGCTCGACGAGGTCGGCAAGATTCTCGATCCTGCATTCGAACCGAACGCGGCCATCCGGCGCGCCGCGGCCGACATCATGACGCGCAGCATCCAGCGCGACGTCACGAACACGCATCTTCTGACCTCCGCGCTGGAGATGAAGCACTTCATCGGCGGCCTGCCCGCGCGGCTCAACAAGCTGATGGACGCCGCGACGAACGCCGATCTGGAGATGAGGATTCGCATCGTCGACGCGGACGTGATGGTCGAAGGGTTCCAGAAGGTCGCGAATCGCATCGCATCGGGCATCATCCTGGCGGCGCTGATCGTCGGCGCAGCGTTGCTGATGCGCGTCGAGACTTCGTTCCGAATCTTCGGCTATCCGGGGCTCGCCATGCTGTGCTTCCTCGCGGCCGCCGCGGGTGGTTGCTGGCTGTTGGTCAGCATCGTCGTGCAGGATCAGAAGCGGCGACGAAAAGCCGGCAGCGTCTGGCATTGAAGCTCGCGACCGACGCGGCATGAAGCGGCGCGACGTTGTCGTTGCTGCGATCGCCGTCGTCATCACGGTCGTCGCCGGTCTCGTCGCGCTCAATCTCCGGACCGGCGAGAAGGAGATCGAGCACCAGATCGCGCGGCTCTATGCGACCAGCGATCCGCAGTTCGAGCGCGCGATGGGCGTTCTGCTCGGCCCTCCGATCGTTGGCGGAAATCGCTTCGAGGTGCTCGTCAACGGCGACGAAATCTTTCCGTCGATGCTCGCCGCCATCCGAAGCGCGCATTCGACGATCAGTTTCGAAAGTTACATCTACTGGTCGGGCGCGGTGGGAAAGGCGTTCGCGGAAGCGCTCGCCGACCGCTCCCGCGCGGGCGTGCGCGTCCATCTGCTGCTCGACTGGATCGGCAGCAACAAGATCGATCCGCAGCAGCTCGCGCTGATGGAGCGCGCCGGGGTCGAGGTGCGTCGGTTCCATGAGCCGAAGTGGTACCACCTCGCGCGCATGAACAACCGGACGCATCGCAAGTTGCTGATCGTCGACGGCAGGATCGGGTTCACCGGCGGCGTCGGCATCGCCGATGAATGGTCGGGCCATGCGCAGGACCCGGCGCACTGGCGCGATACGCATTTTCGGGCCGAGGGGCCGGTCGTCGCGCAGATGCAGGCCGTGTTCATGGACAACTGGGTGAAGGTCACCGGCAACGTCCTTCACGGTCCCGGCTACTTTCCCGCGATCGACGCCGCCGGTGGAAGTCGCGGTCAGGTCTTCAGCAGTTCGCCCGAAGGTGGCAGCGAAAGCATGCGCCTGATGTACCTGCTTGCGATCACGGCAGCGGCTCGTTCGATCGAACTGTCGAGTGCGTACTTCGTTCCCGATGACCTGACACTGCGCACGCTGGTGGCGGCGGCACGGCGGGGAGTCCACGTCCGAATCATCACGCCCGGCGAGCACACGGATGCTGAAACCGTGCGGCGCGCTTCGCGCGCGGCGTGGGGGGACCTGTTGCAGGCCGGCGTCATGATCTTCGAATACCAGCCGACGATGTATCACTGCAAGGTGATGATCGTCGATGGGCTGTGGGTGTCGGTCGGATCGACGAACTTCGACAATCGCTCGTTCTCGCTGAACGACGAGGCGAACCTGAACATTCTCGATGCCGCGTTTGCACGACGCCAGGTCGACATCTTCGAGCAGGACGTCGGTCGGTCGAAACAGATCACGCTCGCAGATTGGCAACGACGGCCGCTGCAGGAGAAGCTGATCGAGCATGCCGCCGCGCTGCTCGGCGCGCAGTTGTGACCGCGGGGTTCGTTACACTGCGAACCCATGTCATTGAGCTTGCTGCTTGCGTTGCCTTTCATGGGCAGCGCCGTCGCCGCGTTCATGCCCGCGAACGCGCGCAACGCGGAATCCACGTGGTCGGCACTCGTGGCGCTTGCGGCACTGATTCCGGTCGTACTGCTGTTCCCCGACGTTCGGGACGGCGGTGTGGTCCGCGAACGGATCACCTGGATGCCCAGCGCCGGGCTCGATCTCGTCATCCGCATCGATGGCTTCGCGTGGATGTTCGCGCTGCTCGTGACGGGCATCGGGTTGCTGGTCACGCTCTACGCGCGCTATTACATGTCGCCGAAAGATCCGGTACCACGCTTCCATGCATTTCTGCTCGCGTTCATGGGCTCGATGCTCGGCCTCGTCGTATCCGGCAACATCATTGCGCTCGTGTTCTTCTGGGAGCTGACCAGCCTGTTCTCGTTCATGCTGATCGGCTACTGGCACCACCGCGCCGATGCGCGCCGGGGCGCCCGCATGGCGTTGATCATCACCGGCACCGGCGGTTTGTGCCTGCTTGCCGGCATGTTGGTCGTCGGCAGCATCGTGGGAAGTTACGACCTCGATGTCGTCCTCGGAGCGGGCGACGCGATCCGGGCGCATCGGCTCTATCCGCTGGTCCTCGCGCTGATCCTTGCGGGCGCGTTCACCAAGAGCGCGCAGTTTCCGTTCCACTTCTGGTTGCCGCATGCGATGGCCGCGCCAACGCCGGTTTCGGCGTACCTGCATTCGGCAACGATGGTGAAGGCTGGCGTATTCCTGCTGGCGCGGTTATGGCCTGCGCTCGCGGGTAGCGCGCCGTGGTTCTGGGTCGTCACCGGCGTTGGCGTGACGACGCTCGTCATCGGCGCGTACGCGGCGATGTTCCAGCGCGATCTGAAGGGACTTCTCGCGTATTCGACGATCAGCCATCTCGGCCTGATAACGCTGCTGCTCGGCCTCAACAGCCCGCTCGCCGCCGTCGCCGCGGTGTTCCACATGATGAACCACGCGACGTTCAAGGCGGCGCTGTTCATGGCCGCCGGCGTCATCGATCACGAAACGGGAACGCGCGACATCTCGCGGTTGAATGGCCTTTACAAGGCGATGCCCATCACGGCGACGCTCGCGATGGTGGCGAGCGCGGCGATGGCTGGCGTCCCGCTGCTGAACGGCTTCCTCTCCAAAGAGATGTTCTTCGCGGAGACGGTGTTCATTTCATCGGCGCCCTGGGTCGAATGGGCGCTTCCGCTGGCAGCGACGGTGGCGGGCGTATTCGCCGTCATCTATGCGTTGCGCTTCAGCGCGGATATTTTTCTCGGTGATCTCGCAACCGACCTCCCCCGCAAGCCGCACGAACCCACCCGCTGGATGCGCGTGCCAATCGAGCTGCTGGTGCTCGCCTGTCTCGTCGTCGGCATCTTTCCGGCGCGTTCGATAGGGCCAGCGCTCGAGGCGGCCGCGCGTCCCGTCGTCGGCGGGCCAATGCCTGTTTACGACCTCGCCGTGTGGCATGGCTTCAACGCGCCGCTGCTCATGAGCATGATCGCGCTCTGCGGTGGCGTCGTCGGGTACCTGTGGCTGCGCGGCCAGATTGCCGTCGGACGCTTCCGGGACGCTCCGCTGATGGATCGTCTCGACGGCAAGTCGACGTTCGAGCGCGCGCTCGTTCACCTGAACCGCGGCGCACGATGGTGTCTCGAAACGTTCGGCACGCGCCGGCTGCAACCGCAGATGCTGCTGCTCGTCGTGCTGGGGATGCTTGCCGCGACCGCGTCGCTCTGGGAGGGCGGGCTGCAGTGGGGCGATCGGCCACGGGTACCGGCGTCGTCCGAAATCGTCGCGTTCTGGGTGATCGGTATCGTGTGTGCGGTCGCGGCCGCGTGGCAGGCGAAGTTTCATCGCCTCGCATCGCTGACGATGCTCGCCGTCGTCGGTCTCGTCGTGTGCATGACGTTCGTCTGGTTCTCGGCACCCGACCTGGCGCTGACGCAACTGGTCGTCGAGGTCGTCACGACCGTCCTGTTCCTGCTCGGGCTGCGCTGGTTGCCGAAACGCGTGGTCGGCGACGATCCGCGGATCGCCGTGCGGGCACGGCTGCGGCGCGCGCGGGATTTCGTCCTCGCCGTCGTCGCCGGCGCAGGCATGGCGGCGCTGTCCTACGCGATGCTGACCCGCCCGGCGCCACACAGCATCTCGCCGTTTTTCCTCGATCGCGCGCTGCCGGAAGGCGGCGGCACCAACGTGATCAACGTGATGCTCGTTGATTTCCGCGGCTTCGACACGCTCGGCGAAATCAGCGTGCTTGGCGCCGTCGCGCTGACCGTCTATGCACTGCTCCGGCGGTTCCGGCCGCCGCACGAGGCGATCGAAGTGCCGCGGCAGCAGCGCATCGTCGAACGTGCGCGCACCGATCTCGTCAATCCGCGCACGGCGACCGATACCGCGCTCGGTTACATGATGGTGCCCGCCGTGCTCGTCCGGCTGCTGCTGCCGATTGCCGTCGTCATCGCCGCTTACCTGTTCATGCGCGGACACAACGAACCGGGGGGTGGGTTCGTCGCCGGCCTCGTCGTCGCGATCGCCCTGGTTGCGCAATACATGGTCGCGGGTGCGCAGTGGGTCGAAGCGCATCTCGAGCTGAATCCGTTGCGTTTCATCGGCGTCGGGCTCGCGGTCGCGATGCTGACGGGCGTCGGTGCAATGCTGGTGGGCTATCCGTTCCTTACGTCGCACACATTCCATTTCGTTGTGCCGTTACTGGGCGAACTGCATCTGCCGACTGCCACGTTCTTCGACATCGGCGTATTCGCCGTCGTGCTCGGCTCCACGCTGTTGATCCTCATTGCGCTTGCGCACCAGTCGATCCGCAGCCGGCGCCAGACCGTGCATCACGATCCAGAGCCGGGGCCAAGTCGATGATGGAGGTCGTCATTGCAGTTGCCGTCGGCGTGCTGGGCGGCTCGGGTGTCTGGCTGGTGCTGCGGCCGCGGACGTTCCAGGTCATCATGGGACTCGCGCTCTTCGCTTACGCAGTCAATCTGTTCATCTTCAGCATGGGCAGCCTCTCGGTCGGCGAGGAGCCCGTCATCCGACCGGGCGTGCCTGCCGATCTCCTGCATTACACCGACCCCATGCCGCAGGCGCTCGTGCTGACGGCGATCGTCATCAGCTTCGCGACGACGGCACTGTTCCTCGTCGTGCTCCTCGCATCGCGCGGCATGACCGGCAGCGATCACGTCGACGGACGAGAGGAGGAACCATGAGCACGCCGGGCTCGGCGAAGCCGAGCCGAGGCCCGCAAGGGCCCGGCGGCGTGCGATGGGTGGAGGCCGACGCGCTGATGCGAATGCCCCTCAGCGAGCGCAATGAGGCCGAACCATGAGCACGCCGGGCTCGGCAAAGCCATGAGCACGCCGAACGGGCGCACACCATGACCAGTTTGTTCGACGCGATGATGCCGCACCTGCTGGTGGTTCCGATCCTGCTTCCGCTCGCCGCGGCAGCGGGGCTGTTGCTCGTCAGCGAGGCGCATCGCTCCTGGAAGGCCGCGATCGACGTCGTTGCGACGATTGCCGGGTTGCTCGTCGCGATCGCCCTTCTGCGTTGGACGCATCAACACGACGGCACGGCTGCGGTCGGCGTGTACCTGCCGGGCAACTGGAGCGTGCCGTTCGGGATCGTCGTCGCGGTCGACCGCCTGACCGCACTGATGCTCACGCTGACCGGCATCGTGAGCACCGCATCGGTGTTGTTCTCGGTGGCGCGCTGGCATCGCGCCGGCGTGCATTACCACACGCTGTTCCAGTTGCAACTGATGGGCGTGAACGGCGCGTTTCTCACCGCCGATCTGTTCAACCTGTTCGTGTTCTTCGAGGTCATGCTCGCTGCGTCCTACGGACTGCTGCTGCACGGTTCCGATTCGGTGCGCGTGCGCGCAGGTCTCAAGTACATCGCGTTCAACCTGCTTGCCTCGTCCCTGTTTCTGATCGGTGTGGCGATGCTGTACGGCATCACGGGTACGCTCAACTTTGCGGACATGGCGCAGAAGATTCCTCAAGTACCGGCCGGGGATCGCGGCCTCCTGCACGCGGGAGCCGCGGTGCTCGCGATCGCAGTCCTCGCGAAGGCAGCGGTGTGGCCGCTCGATTTCTGGTTGTCACCGGCGTATTCCGCTGCCGCCGCACCGGTGGCCGCCGTCTTCGTCATGCTGACCAAGGTGGGTGCCTACGCGGTATTGCGGCTGTGGACATTGTTGTTGTCGGCCGAGGCCGGGGAATCGGCGCGGTTCGGCGCCGACGCGCTCATTGCCGGCGGACTGCTCACGCTCGCCTTCGGCGCGATCGGCATGCTCGCCTCGCAGCAACTGCGGCGGCTGGCGGCGTATTCGCTGATCATCTCGTCAGGTACGCTAATCGCGGCGATCGGCCTGGGTCACACCGGACTGATCGGCGGCGCGTTGTATTACCTTGCGGGATCGACCCTCGCTACCTGCACGCTGTACCTGCTCGTCGAACTGATCGAACGTGCTCGTGAAATGGAGGCGGCACCGCCGATGCGTGTCGATCACGCGGATCACCTACCCTTTTACCTCGAACGCCAGGACCGCGAGGAGCCGGTTGATGATGATGTGCTCGTTGGACGTGCCATTCCGGTGGCGACCGCGTTTCTCGGCGTCGGTTTTCTCGGTTGCGCGTTGATGATTGCCGGGCTGCCTCCGCTGTCCGGATTTCTGGCGAAATTTTCGATGCTCGATGCGGTATTCGAACCGGGCGGCGCGCAGGCAGCCAGCCTGCAGCCGGGCACGCACTGGCTGCTCCTCGGCCTCCTCCTGGGGTCGGGGCTGTTTTCGACGATCGCGCTGTCGCGGGCCGGCGCCCGGCATTTCTGGGCGCCGCACGGAAATCCGATGCCACGCCTGCGAATCGTCGAATGCGTGCCGATCGCTGCGTTGCTCGCTGTTTTTGCGGCGCTGACGATTCGCGCCGAAACGGTCCTCGATTACGCGCGCACGGCAGCGCAGGGAGTCATCGCGCCGGACGCCTACATTGCCGCGGTCATGACGGCAGTGCCCGTTCCGGGCCCCGACCGCAAGCCGCGGTCACCACCGGCGAGCGGCCAATGAAGCGCGCGCTCCCGGCGCCGCTGCTTTCGGTCGCGCTGTTCGCGTTGTGGCTCATGCTGAATGCGACCGTCAACGCGTCGCAGCTCCTGCTCGCAGCGCTGGTGGCGATTGCAGTACCGTTGCTGTGTGCGCCGCTGCGGCCTCTGCCCGTGCGCGTGCGTCGGCCGGCCGCTGCGTTCCGACTGATCGCGGCGGTCATACACGATGTCATTGCCTCCAATCTCGAGATCGGCTGGCGGGTGCTGCACGCACGCACGAAGCCGCCTCGCGGCGCGTTCGTTCGCATTCCGCTCGACTTGCGCGACGCCAATGCGCTCGCCACGCTGGCTGTCATCACGACGATCGTCCCCGGAACCGTGTGGTGTGAACTGGCGCTGGACCGCAGCGCTTTCCTGCTGCACGTATTCGATGTGGTCGACGCGCCCGCGTTCGTTGCGCACTTCAAGCAACGTTACGAACAGCCGCTGCGGGAGATCTTCGAGTGACGTCGGTGCTATCCGTGGCGATTCTCGCAACGCTCGCGTGCTATTCGATCGCGATGATGCTTGCGCTCGTGCGTCTTCTGCGCGGTCCGGCCGCGCAGGACCGCGTGCTCGCGCTCGACTTCCTGTACGTCAACGGGATGCTGGTCATGCTCGTGCTGGGAATCCGTTTCGCGAGCACGATGTATTTCGTCGCGGCGCTGCTGATCGCGCTGTTCGGCTTCGTGAGCTCGGCGGCGCTCGCGAAGTTTCTGCTGCGTGGCGAGGTCATCGAGTGACGACGCTCCGCCGAGCGCGCACGGCGGTCGCATGTTGCTCGCACGCCGTTTCGAAAGCGCGAGAGTGACGGGCTTCGTGCCGATCTGGATCGAGGCGCTGGTGGCCGTGCTGTTGCTGGCGAGCGGTATCCTGGCGATCACGGCGGCGCTCGGGTTGCTGCGGCTTCGCGACTTCTTTCAGCGAATGCATCCGCCCGCGCTTGCCAACACGCTGGCCGCGTGGTGCGTGGCGCTTGCGTCGGTCGTCTATTTTTCCGTGCTCGAAGCAAGGCTCGCGTTGTATCCGCTGGTGATCAACATTCTCCTCGCGATCACCGCGCCGGTCACCACCGTGTTGCTCGCGCGAGCGGCACTGCTGCGAAAGCGCGAGGCCGGTGCCGCGGTGCCACCCCCACTGCACGACGACCGCGTGGCCGACGGACGTTAGATGGCGGTTCGCGTGCGCCCTCGACGTTCGAGATCGTCGCGCGCTGCGTGCAACCGAACTGCAACGGCGCTGGCCGCGTCGTTGCTCGTCGCCCTCGCTGCGACGCTGGGAGGATGCGCGGGCGTCCAGTCGACGTTCTCCACGTTCGGCCTCGAAGCCGAATCGACAAGGAAACTCACGATCGGCATGACGATCGCAGCCGCGCTCATCGTGTTCGGCGTCGCATCGATCACCGTGCACGCTGCGCGTACACCCGCCGGACGACTGAGCCACGCGCAGGGCATGCGCGTGATCTTCTGGCTCGGCGCCGTCGGCCCGGCCGCGCTGCTTGTCGTGCTCCTGGTGTTGTCGCTGCCGTCGATGCGACCGCTCCGCGCGACGCCGAACGATCTGCGGATCAGCGTGGACGGCGAGCAGTTCTGGTGGCGAGTCCGTTACATGCAAACGGGAACCGGCCCGCTCGAAACAGCGAATGAAATTCGCATTCCCGTCGGACGCACCGTCAGCTTTGCGCTCGCAAGCCCCGATGTCATCCATAGTTTCTGGATCCCGGGGCTTGCGGGCAAGATGGACATGATTCCGGGTCGGACCAACGAACTGGTGGTCCGCGCCACGCGAAGCGGCAAATTTCGCGGTGCGTGCGCGGAATTCTGCGGCCTGAGCCACGCGCGCATGGCCTTCGACGTAGTCGCGATGGAGCCGGAAGCTTTCGACCGCTGGCTGGCCGAAAATGCGCGGCCCGCCGCCGCGACAGCCGAGCCCGGCCGCAGGTTGTTCGACGAGTACGGCTGCAGCGGTTGTCATGTCGTTCGCGGCCACGTCGACGGCATCGCGATCGGACCGGATCTCACGCACGTCGGGTCGCGCCGTTCCCTGGGTGCGGGCACGCTGCCGCTGACGCGCCAGGCGATCAGTCGCTTCATTCGCGATTCCTCCGCAGCGAAACCCGGCTCCCGCATGCCGAGCTTTCCGCAAATGTCAGCCGACGACGCGGATGCGGTCGCCGATTACCTGCTCGCCCTTCGTTGACGTGATGACAATTACCGACGATGCCGATCAGGACGATCCGTGCGTACGCGCGGCGCAGGAAGCGCGCTTGCGCGCCGTATGGGCTTCACCGCGAGGCTGGTTCCTGCGCTGGACCGACACCAACAACGATGCCGTCGGCAAGTGGTACACGCTGACCGCGCTTGCAATGATGCTCTTCGCCGGCGTTCTCGCACTGGTGATGCGCGCGCAACTCGCGGTCCCCGACAACGACCTCGTCAGCGCATCGACGTTCAATCAGCTGTTCACGCTGCACGGGTCGATGATGATGTTCCTGTTCGCCGTCCCGATGTTCGAGGCGGTGTCGATCCTGTTGCTGCCTGCGCTGCTCGGAGCGCGCGACCTGCCGTTTCCGCGCCTTTCGGCGTTCGGGTACTGGAGCTTTCTGATCGGCGGTGTGTTCGTCGCCGGCTCGATCTTTTTCGATGCGGCACCCGACGGCGGCTGGTTCATGTACGCGCCGCTCGCAACCGAACCGTCGCAATCGGGCATTGGGGCCGACATCTGGATGCTCGGCCTGTCGTTCATCGAAGTCTCGTCGATTGCCGCGGCCGTCGAGCTGATCGTGGGCGTTCTCAAATGCCGTCCGCCCGGGATGCGGCTCAACCTGATGCCGCTCTACGCGTGGTACATCCTGGTCGTCGCGGTGATGATCCTGTTTGCGTTTCCGCCGCTGATCGCGGGCGACCTGCTGTTCGAACTCGAGCGCCTGCTCGACTGGCCGTTCTTCGACGCAACGCGCGGCGGCGACCCGCTGCTGTGGCAACACCTGTTCTGGATCTTCGGCCATCCGGAGGTCTACATCATCTTCCTGCCGTCGATCGCTATCTTCGCGATGGTCGTACCGACGTTTTCGCGCCGCCATCTGCTCGGTTATCCGTGGATCGTGTTGGCCGCGGTCGGAACCGGTTTCCTGAGCTTCGGCCTCTGGGTGCATCACATGTTCGCGACCGGGCTGCCCAATATCAGCATCGGTTTCTTTTCCGCAGCGTCGGAGGCGGTCGCGATACCGACGGGCGTGCAGATTTTCGCGCTGATCGCCACCGTTTGGGCCGGTAACCTGGTTCGCTCGACGCCGATGCTGTTCGGCGCCGGCGCGCTCGCGATCTTCGTGATCGGCGGATTGACCGGCGTGATGGTCGCAAATGCACCTTTCGACTGGCAGGCGCATGACACGTATTTCGTCGTCGCGCACCTGCATTACGTGCTGGTCGGTGGCTCGGTGCTGCCGCTGCTCGGCGGGCTGTACTACTACTGGCCGCTCGTGACCGGCAAGAAGCTGTCCGATCGCCTCGGTCGCATCGCGTTCTGGCTGATGTTCGTGGGTTTCAACGTCGGATTCTTCCCGATGCATCTGTCGGGCCTGAAGGGCATGCCGCGCCGTGTTTTCACGTATTCATCGGAACTGGGCGTCGACGCGCTCAATCTCGCCTCGACGATCGGCGCGTTCGCGTTCGCGGCGGGCGTTGCCGTCGTGATTGCCGATCTGCTGCTGTCGCCGCGCCGGGAATACGCAGACCGCAATCCATGGCATGCCGGAACGCTCGAATGGCTCGCACACCCGAAACGGCAGGAAGACTGGGGCGTGCGCTCGGTACCGCTGATCGAGAGCCGTTACCCGATCTGGGATCAGCCGGACTTCGTGCGCAACGTCGATGAGGGACGGTATTTCCTGCCCGATGCGGAGGAAGGCCGGCGGGAGCTGATCGTGACGTCCGTTCTCGACGCAGAACCGCTGCAGATCGCGCGTGTCGGCACGCCGACGGTCAAGCCGATGCTCGCTGCGGTGACGCTGGGCGGTGTCTTCATCCTGACGACGTATCACCTTTACGCTGCAGCGCTCGTGTGCGGTGTCGCCGCGCTGGCCTGCATTCTGTGGTGGCTCTGGACCGGCACCGGAGTCATTCCGGAGAAGACGGCGAAGCGCGCCGGGCGCGGCATCGTTCTGCCGCTTGCGTCGTCCGGCCCTGCGTCACCCGGATGGTGGGCGATGTTCATCACGATGACGGCGGATGCGACAGCGTTCGCCGCGCTGATCTTCGGGTATTTCTTCTTCTGGACGATTCACGCGGATTTCCCGCCCGCGCCGGCAGCGGGCCTGGCGGGCCCCGGCATCGGGTGGCCGATGTTCGCGCTCGTGCTCGTGATCGCGGGATGGGCGCTGACCATCGTCGCGCGCGAGACCAATGCACGTGGCAGCGTCGGGGTTGCACGTGGTGCGCTTGCGCTGGGAGCTATCGCCACCGGCGCCGGGGGTGCCGCGGGGCTCGCTGGTCCATGGTTCAGCGGCCTCGATCCACAACTGCACGTGTATCCGGCGATCGTATGGGTACTCGTCATCTGGATCGCCGCGCATGCGGCACTGGCCGTCGTCATGAACGTCTATGGACTCGCGCGAAGCTTCGCGCGGCGGATGACGCCTGTGCATGACGGCGATGTCCGCAACATCACCGTTTACCACCACTTCGTCGCGCTGTGCGCGCTCGTTGCCTTTGTCGTGATCGGCTTCTTTCCGAGAGTCGCATGACCGGCGAACGTCAGCAATCGCACGTCGACGCGCGGATTGCGCGATGAGTGCCTCGGCACCCACGTCGTTGCGTCTGCGCGGCTCGTCGCTGTGGGCATTGATCGCGCCGCCGACCGTCTGGGCAACGCACTTCCTGTTCTGTTACGTGTTCGCGGCGATCCATTGCGCCAAGACCGGGCCGGTCGGCAGCCTCGCCAATGTTCGCATCGCCGTGGCCGTTGCGACCGTCGTTGCGCTGTTCATCGTCGTCGCCTGCGGACGTGTCGCACGGGCGCAATCGCGGATCGAAGGCGATCCGCCGCCGCACCAGGAAAGCACGCATGAGGATCGCGTGCGCTTCCTGGCCTTCTCAACGCTGCTGCTCGCGGGGCTCAGCTTCGTCGCCATCGTATTCACGGCGCTGCCCGCGTTCATGTTCGCGGACTGCACATGAGCGTGCGGATCACGCCGCGACGGGTCGTTGTCACCGCGCTCGCGCTCATGGCAGCCGGCATCGCCATCGCCTGGTCGGGCATCATCAACATCGGCGCATCGACCGGGCATTGGGCGATCACCGACTGGTTCCTGCACTGGTCGATGCGCAACACGGTGCGGACCTACGCGTATCTCACGGTCGAC
>JAICVH010000646.1 GCA_025935435.1 Burkholderiales bacterium | reverse complement strand
TGCGTCGACTGCGCAAACCGTGTGCGTCCGTAGCGCGTACTGATGCCGATCGCGATCTGGTGTGGCCGACCCCGAAGCGTTTCGCGCAGCGACCATTGAACCGCACCGCCGAACGACGTCGCGTCGATCGTCGAGCGATCGTTCGTCGCCGGGTCCGTGCCGTCGATAATGTCGGTCACCGGATCGACCGCAGCGAAATCGTCGTCGACGTTGCTGCTGACGTTCGTATTGTGAAAACGTCGGAGGAACAGGTTCGCATCGACGAGCTGGTCATCGCCGACGAGACGGCTGGCCTTGGCGACGATGAAGGCAACGCGGTTTTCGTTCACGTCCGGGTAGGTATAGGTATCGCGGGGCCGGTCGAGAAACGACACCGGCAGCGTCTGTGCGCCGTTCAGCGTGTTGTCCGCGAGCGTCGCGCTGACATCCACATCCAAGCGGTCATCCTGAACGCCGAGCTTGCCGAAGAGCTGGCGTACGCGGCTCGCGCTGTGCTGCGATGCTCCGTGGTCATCGGCGACATGCGCGGTCGCAAATGCGTCGAAGCGTTCATTCGCATGGCCGTACTCGAATTCGAGTGCTCGCCGACCGTACGAGCCACCGGAAACTTCGACGACACCGCCGGGATACTGAGCGCCGCTCTTCGTGTAGATCGCCAGTGCACCGCCGAGCGTGTTCAGTCCGAACGCCGGTACCGAGCCCGGGATCAGCTGGATGCTGGAAATGGCGGAGCGGGGCAACAAGTCCCAGTTGACGACGTCGCCGAACGGTTCGTTGATACGGACGCCGTCCTGGAATACGGACAGCCCTTGCGGCGTGCCGAGTAGCGGCGACGCCGTGAACCCTCGAAAGTCGAGTGATTGCTGGTAAGGGTTGCCCTGGCCCGAGGACGCATTGACGCTGTTCGAGTTCGCGTCGAGAAATTGAGTGAGCGTCAGCGGTCGAGTCCGCAGCAATGCCCGGTTGTCGAAGATCTGGACGTTTGCCGGTACGTCGCGAAGCGGCGTTCCGAAGCCGGGCAGCGGCGCCGTGCCAACGACGTCAACCGACGGCAATTCGAACATCTCCGTCGGATTATCCGCGCCGTGCGCGGCGATGCTGACGCACGCCTGCCCAAGCACGACGGCGATCGCGATCCGGTGTCGCCGTCTCACTTCAGCGAATCACCACACCCCACGGCAATGCGCCGACGGCAATCTCGGCGATCGTACGGTTGGTCGCCGTATCGATGACCGAGACGGCATTTGAGCGCCCGCACGCGACGTAGAGCTTGCTTCCGTCGGGCGTCAACGCCATGTTCCACGGTCGTTTGCCGACCGGGATGGTTGCGGTGATCGTGTTCGATGAGGTATCGATCACCTGGACGGTTCCGTCCCCGCCGGTCGATACGTACACGCGCTTACCGTCAGGGTGAACGGCAATGCCATTCGCGCGCAGGCCGGCCTTGATCGTCGTCACCAGCGTTTGACCGGCGACGTCGATGACGGCGACGGCGTTCGCGTGCTCGGCAGCGACGTACGCGCGGCTGCCGTCGGGCAGAAAACCGATGCCGCGCGGCCGCTCGCCGACGGTGATCGATTTGACGACGGCGCCACGCGCCACATCGACAATGTCGACGCTGTCCGCTTCTTCTGCGCTTACGAAGATCCAGCGGCCGTCGGGACTCCATACGGCGTGCTCGGGATTCTTGCCCTTCATCGCGACGCGCTTGTCGATGTTGAGCGACGACGTGTCGACGATCAGGACCTGATTGCTTTCCTCGATCGCCGCGGCGAGCAGACGGCCGTCTGCCGACAGATAAATGCCTTCCGGCGAATCGCCGAGCTTGACGCGCACCGGTTCACCGGACGACGCGACGTCGATGACCGCGAGCCCGTTGGCCGTCTGGTCGCTCAGAAAAAGACGCTTGCCGTCCGGCGCGATCGCAATGCCGCGAGGCTTGCCGCCCACCGTGATGGTACGCGTTACGCGATCGTTCGCCGTGTCGATCACGGACACGTTGCCCGAGCCTTCGTTCGGCACGTACGCGAACGGCGC
>JAICVH010000345.1 GCA_025935435.1 Burkholderiales bacterium | reverse complement strand
TGCCGCAGACGTTGCCGTCAGACATTGCCGACGGCGCAAGACCCAAAACCATCGTCTCGTTTCCACGCGAGTGGTTGCGCGATCCGGAGAGTGACTGGCTGCGCGATCATCCGACCGACATTCCCTGGGACGACCCGGAAGTGTTCGAAGCGATGGTGGCGCTGCGCCACGAGTAACACGGCGCTCGTTCAACGAAGTTGCACGCGCAAGCCGCGATGATGCGCGCGTGGTCTAAACTCGCGGCCGCCGCGCGGCGCACCGATGCATCGCGCGGCCTGCGCCGTCCCACTCCAGTCCATGTCCGTACCCGTTTTGCTCGTGTCGACGGCAACGCGCTGGTATGGCACTGCGCGCACGCCGCGTGCCCTCGCCAAGGCGGGTTTCGACGTGACGCTGCTCACGCCGCGCAATTCGCTTGCCGAGAAGAGTCGCTTCGTGGCGCGGGTTGCGTACCTTGCCAATGACGCAACGCCGATCGACTGGATCCACGCCGTCGCGGCGACCGTGCGTGCGGTGTCACCCGTGCAGGTCATGCCGTGCGACGACGTGTCGTTTCGTCTGCTGGCGATGCTGGTCTTGTCTCCGCCACCGCAGCTGCAGCCGAACTTGCAGGCGGAGCTGGCGAAACTGGTACGCGCGTCGCTCGGCGATCCGGCGCATTACCGAACGAGCATCGACAAGACGCTGATGGCGCCTGTCGCGGCGCGTGCCGGCGTTCGCGTGCCCGCGCAGAGCGTCGTGACATCGACCGGTGAGGCGCTCGCATTCGCGCGGGAGTGTCCGTATCCGCTTGTCGTCAAGCGGCCGCTTGCGACCGCGGGCGATGACGCGCGGATTGTCGCGAACGAAGCCGAGCTGGTCGAAGCGGTGAACGCGCGTACCGCGCCCGAGAAAGAAGATCCGGAGCCCGATTCATCGGGTCGCGTCGTCGTCCAGCAGCATATCGACGGACACCTTTGCTACCAGAATGTCGCCGCATGGCAGGGACGAATGCTCGCAGGCTTTGCGGGCGATCGACTGCAGTCGCATGACGCAATCGCGGCTGGCACGGTCGTGCGCTATCGTCACGCGCCCGCGTTGGGCGAGACATCGCAGCGCTTCGTGCAGGCGTTTGGCATGAGCGGGCTCTTCACCAGCGAGTACATGATCGAGCGCGACTCGGGACTCGCCTACCTGATCGAAATCAATCGGAGGATCAGCCCCGCGACGCATTACGGTGCCGTACTGAACGTCGACCTGTGCGCGGCGCTCTACGCAGCGATCAACGGCACCGAATCACGGACGCGACCTTCGCTCGACGCCGGCGAAGAGCGCGTGTTCGTGCACTTCCCCGGAGAATGGCTGCGTGATCCGAAAAGCCGCTGGTTGCGCGAGTACGCAGTCGACGTTCCGTGGGACGACCCGGGGCTGCTCGACGCGATGCTTGCGCTGCGGCGCGAACCGTGAACGCGTAGCCGCACCATCGATGGCGTCGCGCTGCGGACGCGGCGGAACCACAGGCCGATGTACCGCTGGAACTCGATTCCATTTCAAGCGTTCAATTCGATGGCTGGCGATCCCGCGCCGCAGCCGTCTTAAACATTGAGATTCAACGCCTTGCGCGAGACTGGACGCAGGATTGGCGCGCGACAGCCGGACGTTGATTCGCGGCGCAGCAGACAATTCCTACAAAAGGCGCCGACTATTTCCACGGTGCAGAAATAGTTTCTATGTTATTGAATGATAGGCTAAAAATCAATCGTGCAACGCAATATGTCGCTTGCTGGCGAGACGTCTCTCTGCTAATTTCACGCGTGTAGCGCGGTCACCCGCCGCGCTGTCGGCCCCAGGGCGCGGCGCACCCAGCCGTGCCCGACCACCGCGCGAGCGATCCTCGTCGGTTCGTATCAGCGAGGACGCAGCGGACTTCACGGTCCATTGCGCGCTCGCACCGAAGCGTGCCTCGCGGCGCGCGTGATGAACCGATGGCTCGCGCGACGCGCCGGCCTGGCAACGATCGGAGCAGGCATGAATTACGACCTCGAAGCGGCACGTTTGAAAAAAGACTGGGCGGAGAACCCGCGCTGGAAAGGCATCGACCGCGGCTACACCGCCGAAGATGTCGTGCGCTTGCGCGGCTCGCTGCACATCGAGCACACGCTCGCGCGGCGCGGTGCGGAAAAGCTGTGGAAGCTGATCAATGACGAGCCGTTCGTCAACACGCTCGGCGCGCTCACCGGCAATCAGGCGTTGCAGCAGGTGAAGGCCGGACTGAAGGCGATCTACCTGTCCGGATGGCAGGTCGCTGCGGATGCGAACATCGCCGGCGAAATGTATCCGGACCAGTCGCTGTACCCGGCCAATTCGGTTCCCGCCGTCGTGCGGCGCATCAACAACACGTTCATTCGCGCCGATCAGATCGCGCATGCCGAAGGACGCGGCGACGTCGATTACTTCGCGCCCATCGTCGCCGATGCGGAGGCCGGTTTTGGCGGCGTGCTGAATGCCTTCGAGCTGATGAAGGCGATGATCGAAGCCGGCGCAGCCGGTGTTCATTTCGAGGACCAGCTGGCGTCGGTCAAGAAGTGCGGCCATATGGGCGGCAAGGTGCTGGTACCGACGCGCGAGGCCGTCGAAAAGCTGGTGGCGGCGCGGCTCGCGGCCGATTGCCTCGGCGTTCCGACGATCCTGCTCGCACGCACCGACGCCGAGGCGGCGGACCTGCTGACGTCCGATGTCGACGAGAATGACAAGCCTTTCTGCACCGGCGAGCGTACCGTCGAGGGCTTCTACAAGACGCGCAACGGCCTCGACCAGGCAGTGTCGCGCGGCCTTGCCTACGCGCGTTACGCGGATCTGATCTGGTGCGAAACCGGCAAGCCGGACCTCGCGTTTGCGAAGGCGTTCGCCGATGCGATTCGCGCGAAATATCCGGACAAGCTTCTCGCGTACAACTGTTCGCCGTCGTTCAACTGGAAGAAGAACCTGGACGATGCAACGATCGCTCGCTTTCAGCGGGAGCTCGGTGCGATGGGCTACAAGTTCCAGTTCATCACGCTCGCGGGATTCCACAGCCTCAACTATTCGATGTTCCATCTCGCCCACGGCTACGCGCGGCAGAACATGGCCGCGTTCGTGGAACTGCAGGAGGCCGAGTTCGCAGCAGTCGAGCAGGGATTCACGGCGGTCAAGCATCAACGGGAAGTCGGCACCGGCTACTTCGACGCGGTCACGCAAACGGTGCAGGGCAGCCAGTCATCGACGACTGCGCTCAAAGGCTCGACCGAGGACGAGCAGTTCTTCGGCACGCACGACACGCCCAAGAAGCTCCACGTCGCCAACGGCTGACCTCGACGTGCCGGGCGGCCGCGCGCGCGTCTTCTTCGCGCTCGTGCCGCCCGTCTCACTGCAGCGGACGCTTGGCGAGCTGGCGCAAGTCGTTGCGCAGCGCGTGCACGGCCGCCCCGTACTGGCGGAGAACATCCATGCGACGCTCGCGTTCATTGGTGCGTGGCCGCTGTCCGAGGTTGCAACGCTTTATCGCATCGGCGCCCAACTGAACGTCGCGCCGTCTCGCGTAACGCTCGACGTCGTGAGCAGTTTTCGCAGGGCCGGTGTTGCCTGGATCGGCGCGTCGGTCGTGCCTGCAAGCCTTCTCGACGTCGTGCGCACGCTGGGTGCGGAGCTGGCTACGATCGGCGTCGAGCTCGACGAGCGCCCATTCCGATTGCATCTGACGCTTGCGCGCAAGTGCCGCGATGCGCATCGACGCGAGGCGGCCGGCCCGTTCGATTGGGACGTCG
>JAICVH010000328.1 GCA_025935435.1 Burkholderiales bacterium | reverse complement strand
GTCCCGTACATCCCGTTGTCGATGACGACGAACACGATCGCGAGGTTGTATTGCATCGCGGTCGCGAGCTCTTGTCCGTTCATCAAATAGCAGCCGTCGCCGTTCCACGAAACGACGATTCGTTGTGGATGCAACAGCTTTGCCGTCACGGCCGCGGGCACCCCGTATCCCATCGAGCCGGAATACGGCGCGAGCTGGCTTCGACCACCCCCATGGCGGAACACCCGATGCACCCAGGTTGCATAGTTGCCCGCACCATTGGTCAGGATCGCGTCCGCGGGCAGCCGCTCGTCCATCCACTGGACGATCCGCCATAGGTCGACGTCGCCCGGCACGGCCTTCGGCGCACGCCAGGCTTCGTACTCGGCATGTGCTGTTGCCGCGAGGTCGGTTCGCGCAGGGGATCGCGCCGTAGCCCCATCAATCCGCGAAAGAAACGCGCCAGGCGTCGACGCGATCGCCATCGTCGGCTGATAGACGCGACCGAGCTCCTCGGCGCCCGGGTGAACGTGGATCAGCGTTTGCCTGGGCACCGGTACGTCGAGCAGCGTGTAACCCGACGTCGTCATTTCCCCCAGGCGCTCGCCGATGACGAACAGCACATCTGCCTCGCGTACGCGCGCGGCGAGTTTGGGATTGATGCCGATGCCGACATCGCCGGCGTAGTTCGGGTGGCGGTTGTCGAACAAATCCTGCCGGCGAAACGCGCACGCGACCGGCAGTCCCGACGCTTCGGCGAACGTTCGCAACGCCGTGCGCGCTGCATCATCCCAGCGGCTGCCGCCGACGATGACGATCGGCTGACGCGCTTCGCGCAAATGCCGTTCCGCCGCTCGCACATCGTCGATCGCAGGCACGGCCGAGACTGCGTCGACATACGGAACGTCGGCGACGTCGGCCGTAGCGGTCAGCATGTCTTCGGGCAGCGCGATCACTACGGGACCGGGTCGCCCGGACATGGCGACCCGATAGGCGTGCGCAACGTATTCCGGAATGCGATCCGCGCGATCGATCTGCGCCGCCCATTTGACGACACTGCCGTACATGCGCCGGTAATCGATTTCCTGGAAGGCTTCGCGATCGACCGTGTCGGAGCCGACCTGACCGATGAATACGATCATCGGCGTCGAATCCTGCATCGCCGTATGAATCCCGACTGCCGCGTTCGATGCGCCGGGCCCGCGCGTCACGAATGCGATCCCTGGTCGGCCCGTCAGCTTGCCGTAAGCCTCGGCCATGTACGCGGCCCCGCCTTCGTGGCGGCACACGATGAAGGGCAGGCGACCGCGCACGTCATAGAGCGCGTCCAGGATGGCCAGAAAGCTTTCGCCCGGCACGCCGAACGCGTGCGTCGCGCGCTGCGCGAGCAGGTTGGCAACGAGGATCTGGCCGCCGGTGCGTGATGCCATCGAAAGTTCCAGCGAGGACGTTCGCGGCGATTTTACGCGAGCGATTGCGCATATCGCCGACTCTCGAGCGCGCGCGGGCGCACGAAAGCGGACGATCTGCCCCTATAATCGCGGCGTTTCGCGCGCCGGAACCGGAGTGACATGCCGTTCGATTCGCATCTGAACGACGCATTGCTGTTTGCCACCGTGTGCCTCGCGCTGGTGCTGGTGGCGCTTCTCGTCCGCTCACCGGCGCGTCACGCGATGCTCGCGATGCTCTCCGTCATCGCGGTCGGCGTGGTCGGTCTGTGGCTCTATGCGCGCTACGGCGGCCTGATCGGTTCGACGACCGGATCGCTCCTCGCGCGCGAGGCTGCGCTGGCCGTCGTCACCTTCGGCGTAATTCAAATCGCCGTGCTATTCCTGTTCCAGACGCTGTTCGCGCATCGAAAGATCCCGCGGATCCTGAATGAATTCGTCGTGGCGCTGGCGCTGATCGGCTACGTCATCTATCGGCTGAACGCCGTTGGCGTCAACCTCGCAAGCCTGATCACGACATCGGCCGTCCTTACCGGTGCACTCGCGTTTTCGGCGCAGGAAACGCTCGGCAACCTTTGGGGCGGCATCGCCATTCAGCTCGAAAAGACCTGTCGCATCGGCGACTGGGTGCGCATCGACGGCGTGACCGGGCAGGTCGTCAGCATCCGGTGGCGCTACATGGCGATCGCCACGATCACCAACGAGACGATCGTCATTCCGAATTCGACGGTGATGAAGAACCGCATCACGGTCGTCGCGCGCCGGGGCGAGGAGCGAACGACGTGGCGGCGGCATGTGCCGTTCGAGGTCGAGTTCGACCATCCACCCGCCCGGGTGATCGCGCAGGTGGAGAAGGAGCTTGCGCACGCGCACATCCCGCATGTCGCGCCGCAACCGCAGCCGGCGGTCGCCTGCGTGTCATTCAAGGATAGCGGCATCGAATACGCGGTCGCGTATGACTTGACCGAGGCCGCCGAATACTGGATCACCGATTCGCGCATCCGCGCGCACATCTACGCGGCATTGATGCGTCAGGGATTCGTGATCTCGTTCCCGCGACGCATCGTCGAAGTGCGGCACGACGAGCGGCCCGGCACGGCACGGCGGGAAATCACTCACCGCAACGCGGCGCTCGCGGCGATGGACTTGTTTGCATCGCTGACCGACGCCGAACGGACGGCGCTTTCGCACGAACTGACGACGGCGCCGTACGTTGCCGGCGAACGCGTTTTCGAGGCCGGAGAACCAGCCGACTCGCTATACCTGCTCGCCCAGGGCCGCGTGGAGATCGTCCGCGAGCGTGGTAAAGGGGGAGCCGTCAAGCTCGCGACGCTCGAGGCGCCCGGCTACTTTGGCGAAATGGGTCTGCTCCTTGGTCAACCGCGTATCGCGACGGTCGTCGCGGTCGGCGATGCACTTTGCTATCGACTCGACAAGCGCGGTTTCGACGCAATCATCCGCGCGCGGCCCGAACTTGCCGAGACGCTCGCGCGCATCCTTGCCGAGCGCCAGGCCGAGAACGACGCGACGCTGCAGGCCCTCGACGAGCACGCCAGGGAACAGCATGCGGTTGGACGCACGCGTGACCTGATGCGCAAGATCCAGCATTTTTTCGGCCTGGCGCGCGCACCCTCCGCGTAAAGTCGTGCGCCTCAGCGTCCGTTGACGATCTCGTCGCGGGTCAGGAGAAACACGGCCTCCTCGGACGATACCGTCGACAGCCACACGAACGGCATGCGCGGGAACGCGACTTCCGCGGCAGCGCGGTTGTGGCCGATCTCGACGACGAGCAGCCCGTCGCGGTTCATGAACTGCGGCGCCTTGCGCAGAATCGTGCGCACGGCATCGAGGCCGTCGTCGCCACCGGCGAGCGCGAGCGCCGGCTCGTGGCGGTATTCGGCTGGCAGTTCCTCCATGCCGACGGCCGTCACGTAAGGCGGATTGCTGATGATGAGGTCGTAGGACTTCGCCGGCACGTTGTCGAACAGATCGGAGCGAATCAGGTTGATGCGGCCGGCGAGCCCGTAATCGCTGACGTTTCGTTGTGCGACCGCCAGCGCATCCGGGCTGATGTCGACCGCATCGATGTCGGCGTCGGCGAAGGCATGTGCGAGCAGCACCGCCAGGCAACCCGATCCTGTGCAAAGATCCAGCGCCGACGTGATCATCGCGCGATCGGCCACATAAGGCGACAGGCCGTCCGCCAGCAACTCTGCGATGTACGAACGCGGAATGATGACGCGCTCGTCGACATGGAAGCGAAAGTCGCCAAGCCACGCTTCGTGCGTCAGGTACGCGGCCGGCACGCGATCATCGACGCGACGCGTCAGCAGCGCCGCCAATTCGTTACGTTCGCTTGTCGACAAGCGTGCATCGAGGAACGGTTCCAGACGATCGAGCGGCAGGTGCAGCGCGTGCAGCAACAGGTAGACAGCCTCGTCGTACGCATTGGCTGTCCCATGCCCGAACGCGAGACCCGC
>JAICVH010000085.1 GCA_025935435.1 Burkholderiales bacterium | reverse complement strand
TTTTCGATCCGCAGCCGCTTGCAAGCGAAGTTGCGAATCTGTCGGCGCGCGGCTGGTTCGCTATCGCCTACAACATATTCCTCGCGGGAACCCTTGCGCATTGGGCCTGGTTCACGCTCGCCAGAACCTTGCCCGTGGCCGTGTCTTCGTTGTCGTCGCTGCCGGTGCCGGTGGTCGGTGTGTTGTCCGGCATGGTCCTGCTCGGCGAGCGACCGGGCGCACAGGAATGGATCGCGCTGGCGCTCGTCGTCGCCGCGTTGTTCACCGTGCTCTTCCAGCCGAGCGCCAAGGGCAGCAGCGCAGCGCCGCTGGCGCCGGACGACTGACGTGCGAGTAGTCCCCGCCGGTAACGGAAAATTCGTTAGCAGCCGCTAATTCAATTCGGGAATCAGCGTCAGCACCGAGCGTTCGCTGAACCAGCGGTCGAGGTTCGCCTTGCAAAGATCACCCATCGCCTGCCGGGTTTCGCGCGTCGCGCTGCCGACGTGAGGCAACAACACGACGTTGTCCATCGCCAGCAACGCGGCGGGAATGTTCGGCTCGTTGTCGAAGACGTCGAGTCCGGCTGCCCTCAGCGTTTTCGCCTGCAGCGCACGGACCAGCGCGTCCTCGTCGACGATCGAACCGCGCGCGATATTGATGAGCGTGCCATCGCTGCCAAGCGCGGATAGAACGCGCGCGTCGACGAGATGCCGCGTTGCGGCGCCGCCGGGGCACGCGACGACCAGAAAGTCTGCGGCACGAGCGAGCGCGTCGAGATCGGGCACATAGCGATACGGAACGTCCTGCGGTTTGCGGCCGGTATAAACGACCTCCATCTGCATTGCCTGCACACGCTGTGCAATCGCCTTGCCGATGCGACCGAGGCCTAGGATACCGACCGTGCGTCCGCCGAGCTTGGTTCCAAGCTCAGGGCTGCGCTTCAGCCATTCACCGGCGTGCACGAACCGGTTGGCACGCACGAAGCCGCGCGCCGTCATCAGGATCAGTGCGACGGCGACGTCCGCCACATCGTCTGTGAGCACGTCCGGCGTGTTCGTCACCTTGATACCGCGCCGCTTGCAGTAATCGGTTGGGACGCCGTCGTAGCCGACGCCGAAAACACTGATGATCTCGAGCGCCGGCAGCGCGTCGAGCAGTTCGGTCGGCGTAACGGTGCCACCTCCCTGCACGAGACCCCGAATCTCCCGTCCGATATCGCGCAGCAGTGCAGGTTTGTCGGTCGCCTGCGAGTAGTCGTGACAGCGGTACGCCTGCTTCAATGGTTCATACAGAAACGGCGGCAGCGGTGCAGTGATGAGGATGTCGGCGGCTTCCATCAGCGGCTTTCCAGAGGATGCGGCGATTACGCGCTGCGCGTTGCCGCGCTGCGCGGTGGTCCCGTGAACCAGTCGAGGAGGCCCGCGACGAGCCCCGCATCGCCTCCGGCGGTCTCGATCGCGCGCAAGCCGTGATCACGCGCTCGCTCGGCAATGCGAGGATGCGCCGCGAATACTGGCAGTCGCTCGATCAGCGTGCGCCCAACCGAGCCCACGGCAGTGATCAGGTTGTCGAGGCCTTCGCTCGACGTCAGCGTCAATGCATGCGCGCGGCCGTCGCGCATCGCTTCGATCAGGCCGTCGGCACCCGAATACGGTGCGACGCGCCGATAGCATGGCACGTGATCGACGGTCGCACCGCGTGCGCGCAGCGTGTTGCCGAGGAATTCGCGCCCGCCTTCACCACGGAACACGACGATGCGCTTGCCGGTGACGTCGGAGAGCGAAGCAAGTTCGAGCAAGCCTTCGCTGTCGAACGACGTCACGGGAACCTGCGCGTTTGGAATCCCCGCACCTGCGAGCGCTTCGGCGGTGCCGGGGCCCGGCGCATACGTGACGATGTGCGCGGGCCATTGGCCCTGTGGCGGTGCACCGAATTCGACGGCGTTCGCCGACACGAAGATCGCAATGTCGTAGCGATCGAGGCTGGCATGGGCGCGCGTTAGGGGTTCGCGATCGTCGGGCGGCAATATGACGATCGCGGGCCAGATGATCGGCGTGCCGCCAAGTGCGCCGATCCGTGTCGCGAGCGCCGCGGCCTGTCGCTGCGGGCGCGTGACGATCACGCCGATGCCGTCGAGCGGTCCGGGCGGCGAGCGTGGCGGCGACAATGAAAAGACGTCGCTGGTCATGCCTGCGACACGGCAAGCCGGTGCGCACCGCGGGTGAGAAACTGATCGGCGAGCGCGACACCCAGCGCCGCCGCTTCCTGTTCGTCGGCGACGACGTTTTCGGTTTCGCCGCGCATGACGTCGCGCCCATCGCGGCTCGCGAGCAGCCCGCGCAGCCACAAACGATCTCCTTCCCATTCGGCGTACGCAGCGAGCGGCGTCTGACAACTACCGCCGAGCGCGCGCGAGAACGCACGTTCGGCGATGGTCGCGAGCGTGGTGCCGCGATCGGCAAGCGGCGCTAGCGCATTCTGCACGTCGAGCCGATCGACGCGACATTCGATCGCAAGCGCGCCTTGACCCGGCGCGGGCAGGCTCTCATCGGCGTCGAGGAGCGCACGAATGCGCGTACCGAGTCCGAGCCTCTTCAGCCCCGCAGCGGCGAGGATGATCGCGTCGTAACGGCCCTCGTCCAGCTTGCGCAGGCGCGTATGCACGTTGCCGCGCAACGATTCGATGCGAAGTCGCGGATGGTGCTCGCGCAATTGCGCTTCACGTCGCAGGCTCGACGTACCGACGACGCTGCCCGCGGGCATCGAGGCCAGCGAATCGTGTTCGGTCGAGACGAATGCATCGCGCGGATCCTCACGCGCGGAAATGGCGGCCAGCACGAAGCCTTCGGGAAGCTCCATCGGCACGTCTTTCAGCGAGTGCACGGCGAGATCGGCGCGGCCTTCGCGCAGCGCGGTTTCGAGTTCCTTGATGAACAGGCCCTTGCCGCCGATGCTCGCGAGCGGCCGATCGACGATGCGGTCACCCTGTGTCGTCATGCCGAGAAGCTCGACGCTCGTTCCGCGATAACGCGACGACAGTTGCGCGCGGATGTGCTCCGCCTGCCACAGTGCCAACGCCGATTCGCGCGTGGCGATTGTCAGCCGGCGCGGCGCAAACGGAGCGGTCATCGCGACCGCAGACCCTTCGCGCGCGGAAAATGGAACGAATTCACAAGGCCGCGTAGGACAACGAGGCGGGCATATTAGCACTCGACTTCGCGAAGCGCCGCCGCAAGCAGCGCCGGATTTTCGGCGCGCAGTTGCGTCGCATCGGACAGCATCTGCCGAAAGCGCCGACCGCCGCGCACGCCGTGATAAAGCCCCAGCACGTGCCGGGTGATCGCACGCAACGACACGCCGCGCGAATGCTGCGCGCGCGCATACGATGTGAGTTCCTCGACGATTTCGGCACGCGACGGGGGTGGCGCCGTTTCTCCAAACAGCCGTCGATCGACGTCGGCAAGCAGATACGGATCGTGGTACGCGGCCCGCCCGAGCATCACACCGTCAACATTCGCGAGTTCGCGCTCGATCGCCTCCCAATCGACGAGCCCACCATTCAGCACGATGGTAAGTGCAGGGAACTCGCGCTTCAGCCGGCGCACGACGTCGTAGCGCAGCGGCGGAATCTCGCGGTTTTCCTTGGGTGACAGTCCCTTCAGCACCGCGTTGCGCGCATGCACGATGAAAACGCTGCACCCCGCGTCGGACACCGCGCCGACGAAGTCACGCACGAACGCGTAGTCGTCGCTCGCGTCGAGACCGATCCGGTGCTTGACGGTAACCGGCACGGAGACCGCGTCGCGCATCGCACGTACGCAGTCCGAGACGAGTCCCGGCTCGGCCATCAGGCACGCACCGAAGCTGCCGGTTTGCACCCGTTCCGACGGGCAGCCGCAGTTGAGATTGATCTCGTCGTAACCCCAACGCTCGCCGAGGCGCGCCGCGTGCGCCAATTGTGCGGGATCGCTGCCGCCGAGTTGCAGCGCGAGCGGATGCTCGGCGGGATCGAAGTCGAGATGGCGCGGTACATCGCCGTGATGCAGCGCCGGCGCAGTGATCATTTCCGTATAAAGCCGTGCGCGCCTGGACAGGAGGCGAAAGAAGTACCGGCAGTGCCGGTCGGTCCAGTCCATCATCGGCGCGACGCAGAAGCGCCAATCCATATCGCGTTGATTATTAGCCACTCTTATAATCGTAGTCCGTCCGTCTTCGCAGATGTCCCCGTGGCGGCCGACGTGAACGCACTTTGGCGCCCAAGGAAATCACGCCAATCCCACCGAAAGACGCTATGTCCACCCAACGGGACTTCGATGCGCAGTCGCCTATACGAGATGTCGTTGCCGCGCTACTCGCACTGGTGCTGCCGGCGCCAGTGCACGAACTGATCCCGAGGTTGACTGACATGGTGTCCGCGTGCAAAGGCGTCGTCGAGCACCGCGGGAAGCTCTGGGGCGAACTGTCCGAAGGTGAAGGCAATATCGTTGCGACCCGCGTCGGCGTCATCGCTCACGAAATCATCCGCACCGGTCGATCCGAGGAAACAGGAGAGAGGCTGCACTCGCGCGCCTGATATCCCGAGCTGCAGCGCGACCCGGAGGTCCGTTGGTTGCACTTGATTGTGCACACCGTATCATCCGCGTACTCGCGAGGGCAGGCGCGCGCTTCGGCGGCAAAGGCGGAAAGTCGTGTTTGCGAATTTCTGGACGGACGTCGTGACGCTGATGGCGACCATCGATCCCTTCAGCGTCATTCCGGCATATATCGGGCTCACACACGAGCTCTCGCCGGACGCCCGAGCGCGCACTCTGCTGCGCTCGATACTGATTGCGTTTGCAATCCTGTTGGCGTTCATGATTGTCGGTGAACTGGCGCTGAACGCGATGGGGGTCTCGGTTGACGCGTTTCGCATCGCCGGCGGTATCGTGCTGTTGCTCGTAGGCGTGAAAATGGTTTTTGCGCAGAGCCTGCAAACCGGGCCCGGCGAACACGCGACGGCTGGGCGGGACATCGCCGTGTTTCCGCTTGGTATGCCGTACATCGCCGGGCCGGCAGCGATCATGTCGATCGTGCTCCTGACCGAAAACGATCTGCACAGCATCCCGCAGCAGGCCTGCACGCTGATCAGCATGTGCATCGTCCTGACGATTACCTATCTGGTATTGCGAGGCGCGGCTCCGATGCAAAGGATTCTTGGCGCGACCGGCATCAACGTCATGGCCAGGATCATGGGACTGGTCCTCGCATCGCTTGCCGTTCAGGCGTTGATAACGGGTCTGAAAAACGTGTTTTTCGCGCCGCAATGACCGCGTGCTACCCATCCAAGGTGGCGCGCTACGCCCTCAGGTTGAAGCCGCCGTTGCGCAGTGCCAGAATGGCCCCCCTCGCGCCAGAACGTCCCATGGATATACAAGGACCATCATGACAAAAAGTCTTCGGATATCCGCCGCACCGCTTGCGGCACTGGCTGCGCTCGTGTTGTCGAGTTGCGTCACGCTGCATGGCAACCCGCAGCCGCGTCAAGCGAATTGCAACAATGACGATGACTGCCGCGTCGTCGTCTCGATCGTCGATTGCGGCGCCTTCACGTGTCGCGCGTCGGTCGACCCCGACGAACTCAATGTGCGCGGAAACAACGCGCGCTGGGAGCTGACCAAGGAGGCGCTCGACGCCGGATTCGAGTTTCAGCCAAGCTACGGCGTCTGGTTCAAGAGGCTTGACGGGCAGCGCGATTTCGACTGCAAGCTCAACGGCAAGATGTTCAAGTGCCAGACGAAGGCGCATCCGCCAAGTGGCAAGCGGTATTCGTACGGCGTGCAGATCATCGGCCCGAAATCGGTCCGGCTCCTCGATCCGTGGATCGTGAACTGACACCACCGGTGCTGCGCGCGCCGGGAACACGCTCTCGTTAGCGCCCGGAACGCGAGTAGCGCAGATCAAGAACGCATCCGGGCGCTACGCAGCCTCCAGAAGCGCTCGCGCCGCCGCCTCGTCGGTGATGAGCACGCTCGCGTGCGTAGCCTTCAGCGCCGCACGAATCGCAACCGCCTTGCGGGCTCCGCCGGCTGCGATCACTACCCTCGGCAGCCGGCGCAGATCGTCGAGGCCGAAGGCGAGAACGCGCCCGCTCACCGGATGATCGACGACGCAGCCGTCGCGATCGACGAACTGGCACAGCACGTCGCCGACGGCACCGGCGTTGCGAAGACTTGCCAGCGCCGATCGCGGCAGCAGGCGCTCCCGGAACACCGTGGCGCTTTCGCTCAAATCACCGACGCTGACCAGCGCAAGGTCCACGCTGCGCGCGCGATCGCGCAGCTCGCGTAACCCCGGCTCCGCCCACAGCGCGTCGCGCATCGCCTCGTTCGCCACGAACACCGGCGCCGTCAACTGGTAACACTCGGCACCGAACGCGTCGGCCATTCGGCGCGCAACAGCCGACGGGTTGATCGCGCGCGAGTGGGTCATGCCGCCCAGCAGCGAAATCACCGAGAGTCGCTCGTGCGACTGCGTGCCGATCGCCTTCAGGCTCATGCTGAGCGTCTGACCCCAGCCCACACCGATCGCCATCCCGTCACGGACCTGGGCCGTCATGTAAGCACCGGCCGCTTCGCCGACGATCGCGTCGACCGCTGCAGGATCGACCGGTGATGGTGCGACGACGGCCTCCTTCAATCCGAACACGCGCATCAGGTTGCGCTCGAGCGCGAGTTCCGGGGTGCCCTTCGCATCGATCCGGATCCGCACCACGCCGCTTTCGCGGGCGGACGCGAGCAGTCGAATGACCTTCGCGCGACTGATCTGCATCGACTGCGCAATCATTTCCTGCGTCAGCCCTTCGACGTAATAGAGCCACGCCGCGCGGACGGCGGCATCGGTATCGACGGTCACGGTACTTGACGGCTAAGCCGCGGTGGAGATATGTTCCGCTATTGTGACAAATGTCCAGATCAGCATGGGTGGTTCGATCGCCGAAGCGCTCGACCAGCGACAGCGCGAGGGGCGGCCCGTCCGCGTCGGATTGATCGGTGCCGGCCAGATGGGCACCGACATCATCGTCCAGACCGGCCTGATGGCGGGAATCGAGGTCGTGGCCGCAGCCGACGCGGTGCCCGACAACGTCTTCGCCGCCTGCAAGGTCGCCGGCAGCACGGCGCGTGCGCCCGAAATCGCCGATGACGCGGTCGCTGTCGCGCGACTGATCAAGCGCGGCCGGCTTGCCACCGCCCGCTCGTATCGTGAAGTGTGCACCGCCGACGATGTCGATGTCGTCATCGATGCGACCGGTAACCCCAATGTGGGCGCGCAGGTTGCCCTGACGACCATCGGCGCGCGCAAGCCCATCGTGATGATGAACGTCGAGGCGGACGTGACGATCGGCGCGTATCTGTCGGCCAAAGCCGCCGAAGCCGGCGTCGTTTACACGCTCGGCGCCGGCGACGAGCCGAGTTCGACGATGGAACTCGTCAATTTCCTGCGCGGGCTCGGCTATCCGATCGTCGCGGCCGGCAAGGGCAAGAACAACGCGTTTCGCATCGATGCGACGCCCGACGCATACGTGGACGAGGCGAAGCGCCGCAACATGAATCCGCGGATGCTGGTCGAATTCGTCGACGGCTCGAAGACGATGGTCGAGATGGTCGCGCTTGCCAACGCGACCGGCCTCGTGCCGGATATCCCCGGCATGCACGGACCTTCGGCGGCGGTCGACGCGCTGCACCGCGTGTTCTGTCCGCGCGACGAAGGCGGCCTGTTGTCGCGCAAGGGCGTCGTCGATTTCACCGTCGCGCGCGGCGTCGCACCCGGCGTGTTCGCCGTTGCGGAGATGCGCCATCCACGGCTGCGTGAGCGCATGAACGATCTGCAGCTCGGTGAGGGGCCCTATTACACATTCTTCAGGCCCTATCACCTGACGAGCCTCGAGGTGCCGTTGTCTGCAGCGGCGGCAGTCCTGCACGGGCAAAGCCACATGCGTCCGATGCACACGCCGGTTGCGGAAGTCGGAGCCCGTGCCAAGAAAGCGCTGGCGCCCGGCGAAAAGCTCGATGCGATCGGCGAATACTGCTACCGCGGTTTTGCGCTGACGCGGGTCGATGCGCTCGCGCAAAACGCGCTGCCACTCGGGCTCGCGCAGGGGGCAACCGTGACGCGCGCCATCGCCGCCGGAGACTACCTGACCTACGCGAACTGCGCGCCCGATGAACGACTGTCGATCGTGCAGGTGCGCCGGTTGCAGGACGATTTCATCGGCATGGCGGCGGCTGCGTGAAATGAAAGCGCACGCTGTTGCACG
>JAICVH010000604.1 GCA_025935435.1 Burkholderiales bacterium | reverse complement strand
CGGGACTCTCGAACGTTCATCCACAAGTGATCGCGCACGAACGCGACATCAAGGTCAATCGCCTTGGCGGGAAGATCGACCGCGTGCTCGTCGATGCGCCGTGTACCGGGTTCGGCACGCTGCGGCGCAATCCCGATCTCAAGTGGCGCCAGACGCCAAACGATCTGACCGAGCTCAGAGCGAAGCAAGCGCGAATCCTGGACGCCGCATCGACGCTCGTCAAGCAGGGCGGCCGGCTCGTCTACGCGACCTGCAGCGTGCTGCCGGAGGAGAACGACGCGATCGTCGACGGGTTTCTGAGGGCACATGATGCGTTCGTCGAATGCGACGTCGCCGCAGTGCTCGCCGAAGCGCGCGCACCGCTCGATACCGGCACGCGGCTGCGCTTGCTCCCCCACGTCCATCGCTGCGACGGCTTTTTCGCCGCGGTGCTCGAGCGACGCGTGACTTCGGGGTCAGAGCAATAAGTCGCGTAATGCGGCCTGCGCTATCAAAAGCTTATCCGCGACTTATTGCTCTGACCCCGAAGCAGCCCCGCTACACTCCTCCCGTGATTGCACCAATCGACTTCGGCCGCCTCGAGGTTGCGCTCGCCTCCACGCGCGGCTGGCTCGAGCTGCTGGCGACGCTTTCATGCATCGCGCTCGCATGGGCACTCGATCGGCACTTCGAAGCGAGACGCAAGCGCAAAGCTATTGAAACGCGATTGGCCGGCAGCTTCGTGCGCCTCGCGTTTCCGTTGATCGCGCTCGCACTGATCTACGTAGCGTCGTTCGCCTGGCAGCGTTACGTCGGTCCGCCGTTCTTTCTCGCGATCGGCATGCCGATCCTGGTTGCGCTCGCGGTCATCCGACTGATCGCCTACGCGCTGCGCCGCCTGTTCCCGTCGCAATCGTGGCTGCCCGGCTGGGAAGTCGCAATCAGCACGACCGTGTGGGGTCTCGCCGCGCTCTATTTCCTCGGCGTGCTGCCGGAAATGGCGCAAGCGCTCGACGAGCTGACGCTTCCGATCGGCAAGTCGCACGTTTCGCTGCTCACGATCTTCAAGGGCGTGGCCGTCGTCATCGTCACGCTGGTGTTGACGCTGTGGGTATCAGGGCTGATCGAGCAACGCCTGTCGCGCACGACGCACCTCGATGCAAACCTGCGCGCCGTGCTCGCAAAGTCGATCAAGGCGGTGCTGATCGTCATCGGCGTGTTGATCGCGCTCGAGCAGATCGGATTCGATCTGACGCTATTGACGGTCTTCGGCGGGGCAGTGGGCGTCGGTATCGGCCTCGGTCTGCAGAAGCTCGCATCGAATTACATCGCCGGCTTCACCATCCTGCTCGACCGTTCCATACGCCTCGGCGATCTCATCACCGTCGACAACAAGACCGGCGTCGTCAGCCGCGTGACCTCGCGTTATGTCGTCGTTCGCGGCGGCGACGGTCTCGAAGCAATCGTTCCCAACGAGACGCTGGTCACCACGACCGTCCTCAACCATTCGTACACGTCGACCGAGATTCGCATCGCAATCCAGGTCCAGGTCTCGTACGAAAGCGACGTCGACAAGGCGCTCGCGCTACTGCTCGACGTCGCGGCCCGCGAAGCCCAGGTGCTGCGCGGCGAACGCCCACCGGTCGCTCTTGTAGTTGGACTGAACGACAATGGTGTCACGCTCGAGCTCGGCGTATGGATCAGCGATCCGCACATTCAGAGTGGACTTCGGAGTTCGCTGTACCGGGGAGCGCTTCGGGCTTTCGCCGACAATGGCATGCGCATCCCGGCACCGCGGCGCGACGTGCGCATCGAAGGTTCGACCGCGTCGAACGTCACAATTTAAGCCGTCGGGCGGCACGTAACCCCATATTTCCGGTCCAAGCATGACTACCGGGACGCCCGGCGAGAAGTTAAACATGCAGCGTCCAGCCCTTGTAAAAGCCCCTCCGCGCCATCATTTCGTCGGCGCGCCATACCTCGCGTACAATGCTCATCCCCCCTCTCGCCGGCCGCCCGGCCACGGCGACCGCCTTTTCTTTTTGACGGATATTCAATGAATCTGGATTTACTTTCCCTTGCCGCCAACGGGCTCATTTCTCTGCCCTGGTGGGGCTACGTGCTCGTGGCGCTGGGACTGACACATGTCACGATCGCTTCGGTCACGATCTATCTGCATCGTTCTCAGGCACATCGCGGACTCGATCTGCATCCGATCGCCTCGCATTTCTTCCGCCTCTGGCTGTGGCT
>JAICVH010000271.1 GCA_025935435.1 Burkholderiales bacterium | reverse complement strand
GAGATCGCAACGACCGCCCGGAGTACGCGGCGCGACACCGGTCGTGGAGCGTTCAGCGATCGTGTGATGGCCGCGATGAACAAGGTCGAGCGGCATCGGTTCGTGCCTGCGAGCCAGGTAACATCGGCGTACCGCGATCATCCGCTGCCGATCGGCAGCGGTCAGACGATCTCGCAGCCGTTCATTGTCGCGCTGTCGACCGACCTGATCGACCCGCAGCCGCATCACGTCGTGCTCGAAATCGGCACCGGCTCCGGATATCAGGCGGCCGTGCTCGCGGAGGTCGTGAGGCACGTCTATTCGATCGAGATCGTCGAGCCGCTCGGGCGCGAAGCGTCAGAACGCCTCGCGAAGCTCGGCTATCGCAATGTTGACGTGCGGATCGGCGACGGGTACCAAGGTTGGCCCGAGCACGCGCCATTCGACGGCATCATCGTCACCGCCGCAGCGCCGCTGGTTCCGATGCCGCTGCTCGCGCAATTGAAGCCGGGTGGCCGGATGGTCATTCCGGTCGACACGGTTCACGGGCGGCAAAACCTGTTGCTGATCGAGAAAAAGCCCGACGGATCGACGACGCGCACCGTCGTCCTTCAGGTGAGTTTCGTACCGCTCACGGGCCCGGGCGTCAAGGAAAGCGCGCCCGCGCGAAAGTAGCTGCTGCGCCGGGATGCCGATAATGTCGACTGTTTCGAATCCAGACACACGTTGAACCACCGACGCGCGCTGATTTTCGGATTCGCGGGCCTCGCGTGTGCGCCGCTCGCCGGCTGGGCACAGGTTCAACGCAAGGTGTACCGGATTGGCGTACTTGAGGCCGTTCCCGCTACGCAAAACAAGGCGAACCTGGATGCCCTTCGCGACGGGCTCAGATCACTCGGCTACGTTGAAGGCAGCAATCTCGTGATCGTGTATCGATCGGCGGACGGCCGCGCCGAGCGGTTCCCCAACCTCGCGTCTGAGCTCGTCGAGCTCAAGCTCGATCTCATCATCACGCGAGGAACGCCCGCTGCCCGGTCAGCGAAGCGGGCAACCGAAACGATCCCGGTGATCATGGCAACCATGGGAGATCCGCGCGCAATCGTCGCGAGCTTCGCGCGACCTGGCGGCAACATCACGGGCGTCACCACGTTCAGCACCGAGTTGACCGCGAAACGCATTGAATTGTTGCTTGAACTCGTTCCGCAGCTGGGGCGCATCGCGCTGCTGCACAACATGGCAAATCCAGCGGCGCCGCCGGAATGGGAAGAAACGCGCAAGGCAGCTCGCGTTCTCGGCTTGCACGCGCAACTTCTGGACGTACGCAGCGACCACGATATTGGCGACGCGCTAGACCGGGCGCGCCGGGAAGCCGTCGGCGCGCTGTTAATCGGCGCCGATGGACTGACGCAGATGCACCTCCAACGAATCGTGGATCTGGCAGCTCGCAGTAAGATTCCGGCCGCTTATCCCGCGCGTGAATTCGTCGAGGCCGGCGGCTTGATCGCCTACGCGGTCAATTATCCTGCGCTGTATTTCCGTTTTGCCACGTACGTGGACCGGATTTTTAAGGGCGCGCGCCCCAGCGATCTTCCTATAGAACAGCCCGCGAAGTTCGAGCTCGTCATCAACATGAGGACCGCCAAAGCGCTCGGCATTGCGTTGCCGCAGTCACTGCTGATCCGAGCGGACGCACTCATTGAGTAAGGTGCGGCCGCTTTCCCGCGATGTCGAGCCCGTCACGCATGACGAAGTGCAGGCCGCGTTCGATCGTGAACGGCACGAGGCGCGCCTGCAACGGCCGCACGATCTCTCGGAAGCGCGCGCGCAGACGGTGCAGATGTATGGGCGGCTGGCCGCGTTGCAGGCCGACGTCATTGCGCGCGCCGACATCGCGGTTGCGTGCACTCGGGGCTGTCACTATTGCTGCCATCTGCGCGTCGAAATCCGGCCGCACGAGGCCTTCGTGCTCGCGCATCACATCGAGACGCGCTTCAGCCCCGAGCGGCGAGCGCGCACGGTCGATCGGATCGCGCGAACCCTGGAACGCGTCGCTTCGCTGTCTGCGGATGCGCACGTGCGTGCGGGAATTCCATGCGCACTGCTCGAGGACGGCGTCTGCTCGGTCTACGAAGCGCGGCCGGCGACGTGTCGCAAGTATTACTCGGTATCGCTCAAGACCTGCCGCGATGCATTCGCCGATACCGCCGCCCCGTTGACCGGTGAACTCGAGGATGAGCAGTTGCGGCGAACTGGCAACGCGGTCGCGCTCGGCTATGCTCAAGGGATGGAAGACGCAGGATTCGACACCGGCCGTTACGAACTGCACTATGCCGTGCACAAGGCGCTGACCGATCCCAAGGCTGCGAAGCGCTACCGGCGGGGCAAGCGAGCGTTTGTTTCGACGAATGAATAAGCGTCGCGCAACGCTCGCGGTCGTGGGTGCTTCGCTGATGGGCGGGGTGCCGGCGTTGGTTGCGCAGAAACCGCAGCGCGTATATCGAATCGGCTATCTCAGTACGCCCACGCGCGTTTCGGTGGCGCCCGGCGTCGAAGCTTTCCTTCGAACGTTGCGCGAACTCGGATGGGTCGAAGGACAGAACCTCATTATCGAGTACCGCTGGGCCGAAGGCGATGTCACCCGGTTGCCTGCACTCGCCGACGAGCTCGTCCGAAGCAAGGTCGACCTGATCGTCGCACCGGCTGGTTCGGCAGCGCTCGCCGCAAAGAACGCCACCCGAACGATCCCCATCGTGATGATCTTTGCCGCTGCCCCGATCGAATTGGGACTCGTTTCAAGTCTGGCGCGGCCCGGCGGGAACATCACCGGCACGACGTTCACACCGAGCCTTGCGATCTTCGGGAAGCAGCTGGAATTCCTCAAGGCTGCGGTTCCTTCCGCCCTGCGCGTCGCGATCCTGTGGAATCCGGTCGATGCGAGCCAAGCTCTCCAAATGAACGAATTACAGACGGCGAGCAGCGCTCTCGGCATTGAACTCCAACATCTCCGGGCACAGGATCCCGCTGGGTTCGACGGCGCGTTCTCGGCAATGGCGCGCGAACGCGCCAACGCACTGCTGGTGACGGCCTCGTCGACCTTCCTCGCTCATCAGGCGAAGCTTGCGGACCTCGCGTTGAAGCAGCGGCTACCCACGATGTTCAGCTTCCGCGAAAGCGTCGAAGCAGGCGGCCTGATGGCGTATGCCGTGAACATGAGCGAGTTCGTCGGCCGCGCCGCCACTTATGTCGACAAGATTCTGCGCGGCGCAACTCCTGGCGACCTGCCGATCGAGCAGCCGACGCGGTTCGAGTTGAGCGTCAACCTCAAGGTCGCAAAGGCACTCGGCATCACGATACCCTCGGACCTGCTCGCGCGCGCCGACCACCGAATTTCGTGAGCGATCTCTCCGCCGAAGGCGACGTGAACCTCTCCCCGCTGCGCAAGCGCTGGGAGGCCGAGCAACTCGCACCTTCGACGCAAGCTCTGCTCGCCGAAGATTCAAGGTATTTTCTGCATCAGTCGCTGTCGACGCCCTGCCTGAACGCGCTCGCGTCGGCGTCGGGCATCTGGCTTACCGACGTCGAGGGCCGCCGGTACATGGACTTCCACGGCAACAGCGTCCATCAGGTCGGTCACGGCCATCCTCGCGTCGTGCAGGCAGCCAAGGACGCGCTCGACATGCTGCCGTTCTCGCCGCGGCGATTCACGAACGAGGCCGCGATCGCCCTGGCGCGCAAACTCGTCGAGCTCGCGCCCGGCGATCTCGGCAAGGTGCTGTTCGCGCCGGGCGGCACCAGTGCGATCGGCATGGCGCTCAAGCTCGCGCGCGTGGCGACGGGCCGGCACAAGACGATTTCGATGTGGGACGCGTTTCACGGTGCGTCGCTCGACGCGATTTCGGTCGGCGGTGAAGCATTGTTCCGGCGCGGCATCGGTCCGCTGCTGCCGGGCACCGAGCACGTGCCACCTTGCGATCCGCGCGGCTGCCGCTTTGGATGCGCCGGAAGCTGCGATGCGCGCTGCGCCGAGTACGTCGAATACGTGCTGGCGAAGGAAGAGGATGTTGCTGCAGTCATCGTCGAAACGATTCGCTCGACCGACGTGCAGATCCCGCCGCCCGCGTATTACCAGACGCTGCGGCGGGCGTGCGACGAACACGGCGCACTGCTGATTCTCGACGAGATTCCCATTGGATTGGGACGTACCGGTACGATGTTCGCCGTCGAGAGGTACAGCGTCGTCCCCGACATGCTGGTGCTCGGGAAAGGCCTCGGTGGCGGCATATTTCCGATGGCCGCATTGATCGCGCGGGAAGGACTCGACGTCGCCGCCGAGCGGGCTCTCGGCCATTACACGCACGAAAAAAGTTCGGTCGGTTGCGCGGCCGGTCTGGCAACGCTCGAAGTCATCGAGAGCGAAAAGTTGCTCGAGCGGTCGCAACGACTTGGGTCGCACGCGCTCGCCCGCTTGCGCGACTTGCAACGGCGAACGCCGGTCGTCGCAGAAGTGCGCGGCATCGG
>JAICVH010000626.1 GCA_025935435.1 Burkholderiales bacterium | reverse complement strand
TGGCCCGATCTGCTGAAGGCGGCGCGGCTCGGGCAACTGCAGATGTGGTCGCTCGGCAACATCAGCACGACGCCGGACGGCTTCGGCCTGTTTGGTCTGCTGTACGGAAGGAACGCGGGCTTTTCTAACCTGTCGCGCTTCCAACTCGACGAATACGACCGCCTCTACGAGAAGGCGCGGTCGTTGCCTGACGGTCCCGAGCGTTTGCAGGCGGAGCGGCGCATGTCCGAGCTCGTCGGCTTGTACGCCCCGTGGGTGCTGACGGCGTTTCGCTACGAGAACGTGCTGGTGCAGCCGTGGTTGCGCGGCTACAAGTACAACCCGACGTTCCAGTATCCGTTCGCGTACGTCGACGTCGACCGCACTGGCGGCGATGCACCGGCCGCCGTCAGTCCGGTGGACGCGTCGCCACGCGCGGCGTTGGACGGGCGGGCCAGCAGCAGCCGGTGAGACAGCAACGCGGCGTTCGCCAATGACGCGCGTCGCTGGCAGGCGTGGCCGTCACGCGCTGCTCGCGTCGCTGTTCGTGGCGGGCGCGCTATTCGGTGCGGTCGCGTTGGCGCAGCAGCGCACGTCGGCGCCACCTGCAAACGTCAAGACACTGCACGTGGCATTTCCCGTTGCGGAGACCGGCTTCGATCCGCAGGCGACGAGCGATCTTTATTCCGATCACGTGCAGCGCGCGATCTTCGAAACGCTCTACGGTTTCGATTACCTGGCGCGCCCGTACAAACGCGTGCCGCGAACGGCGGCCGCCCTGCCGCACATCGATGATGGCGGGCGCGACTGGACGATTCGCGTGCGACCGGGCATTTACTTCGCCGACGATCCGGCGTTCGGCGGCAAGCGACGCGAGCTGACCGCGGCCGATTACATCTATGCGTGGAAGCGGCTGCTCGATCCGAAGCTGCGCTCGCCGTTCTCGTGGTATCTGCAGGGCAAGATCGTCGGCGCCGATGCGGTGATCGACGCCGCACGCGCAAGCGGCAAGTTCGACTACGACGCATCGATCGCCGGCCTTTACGCGCAGGATCGCTACACGATCCGGATCCGCCTGAAGGAGCCCGATTACATCCTGTTCGGCTATCTGTGCTCGAGTCCGATGGCCGCGGTAGCACGGGAAGTCGTCGAACGTTATGGCGATGCAAACGGCTGGAACATGGAGCATCCGGTCGGCACCGGTGCGTTCATGCTGAAGTCCTGGCGCCGCGGCCAGCAGATCGTCCTCGAGGCGAATCCCGGCTTTCGCGACGAACGGTACCCCGTGCCGACCGACGACGCCGATCGTGCGCGCTTCGCGAACGTGCAGGGCCGCAAGCTGCCGCTGGTCGATCGCGTCGAAATAGCGATCATGGAGGAGGCGAACCCGCGGCTGCTCGCGTTCGAAAGCCGTGCGCTCGACTACGTGAACCTTCCTTCCGAGCTCGCCGACCACGCGCTCGATGCATCGAACCGGCTCAAGCCCGAGTACGCGCAACGCGGGGTGATGCTCGCGCGCGTGACGCAACCGTCGGTGCAGTACGCCTACTTCAACATGCAGGACCCGGTCGTCGGCGGGTATACGAACGACCGCGTTGCACTGCGACGCGCGCTCGTGCTCGCCTTCAACAACGAGGAGCTCGTGCGCGTCGTGTACCAGGGGCAGGCGTTGCCCGCGACGCAAATGATTCCGCCCGGCGTTCCGGGACACGACGCGACGCTGAACGTAAGCGTGGGCTACGATCCGGCGGCTGCGCGCGGCCTGCTCGACAAGTTCGGCTACGTCGATCGCAACGGCGACGGCTGGCGTGATCAGCCGGATGGCAAGCCGCTGACGCTCGTCATGGCGTCAACGCCGACGTCGCGCGATCGGGAAATCGACGAGATCTGGCAACGAAGCCTGAAGGCGGTCGGCATACGCATCGAATTCATCAAGCAGAAGTTTCCCGATCTGATCAAGATGGGCAAGGTCGGCCAGATGCAGATGTGGCGGATCGGCTGGATCAACGCGTACGCGGAAGGCGACGCGTTCGTGCAGCTGTTGTATGGCAAGAACATCGGCCAGACCAATTACGCGCGCTTCGATCTCGCCGCGTACGACAATCTGTATCGGCAATCGCGGATGCTGCCCGACGGCGCCGAACGCAATCGCCT
>JAICVH010000088.1 GCA_025935435.1 Burkholderiales bacterium | reverse complement strand
GCATGGATCGGGCCCTACCTCGATCGCGAAGTCGCGCCACGCGTTCCGGGCAAGGGCAAGCTGCCCGTGCTCGAAGCGGCTCCCGGTTCCTACGCACGCATTCGCGTCGACGCCACCTGACGCGGCCGTCCGCAGACGATTACGGAGCGAACCGCCCTACTTACCACCCACGATGAGAGACACCATGACACCGCTGCTGCTTCGCTCGCTGTTCAGCTTCACGCTGTGTGCCGCCCTCGTGTTTCCTGGCGCTGTAACGGCGCAGGCGCCCGCCGCCTCGACCACCGTGTGCACCGATTGCGGGGTCGTGAAGTCGGTGCGCCGCGTCGAACAAAAGGGTCAGGCGTCCGGGGTCGGAGCCGTGGCGGGCGGCGTGCTTGGCGGCGTGATCGGTCATCAGTTCGGCAGCGGGCGGGGCAACACCGCCGCCACGATCGCCGGCGCCGGCGCAGGGGCGTACGCGGGCCATCAGGTCGAGAAAAGCCGCAACAAGCGCATGTACTGGAGCGTTCAGGTGCGGATGGATAACGGCACGACGCGCCAATACTCGTTCAACAACAAGCCGGAGTTCCGCGAAGGCGACCGCGTCAAGTCGCTCGACGAGGGGCGGCGGCTCGCGCTCGTCGCGAACTAGGGCGACGAGGGGCGGCGGCTCGTCGCGAGCCCGGCCGCCGACGCGCCTCGAGAGAGGTCAGCGTTCCGTCGCCGGATTCGGCGGTGCCGGGCGCAGCGAGCCCCGTGCCGCAGGCGCGGTCGGTTGCGCGATCGCAGGCGGGGGCGCAACGACGCCCGGTGGCGGCACCGGCGCAGGAACGACGCGCGGCGATGGCATCGGAGCCGAAGCAGGTGCGACCGCCGCGGGAACCGTTGCCATGGCCGGCGTCGCCGGCGCGGGAACACTTCGCAACGCCGAGGGCGCTGGTGCGACCGGCGCGGGAACGCTGCGCAATGCCGAGGGCGCTGGTGCGACCGGCGCGGGAACGCTGCGTAACGCCGGCGTCGCTGGTGCGACCGGCGGGGGAACCGTTCGCATGGCCGGCGTCGCTGGCGCGACCGGCGCCGGTAACGCGCGGAGCGACGGTGCCGCGGGGGCGACGCTGCCCGGAACAACGGTGCCCGGTACTGGCGACACGGGTGCGACCGGCGCCACGGGTGCGACCGGCCCCGGCGCCGTCCGCATCGTCGGGCTCGCCGGCGCAACCGGCGCAGGCAGCGCTGCCGGACGCGACGTTGGCGGCGCAACTGCCGGCTGGACCACGGCAGCGCGATCGGGCGGGACAGCACTCGGCGCGGCGGGGACTACAGTGCGATTCGTTCCCGGTGCGCCGTTCGGCAGTGCGGGGAATGCCGCGCGGTCGGATGCCGAACGCACTGGAGCGACCGGTGCGATCGCCGTGTTGGCCGTCACTTCGGCACGCAGCGCGGATGCGGGCCGCGGCACGCGTTCGCTCGCACGCGTCATGGGCCGAACGGGTGAAACCGGCTTGATCGCCGGCGCACCCGTCACGAGCGACGGCGTGTACGCAACGCTCGACGCGACGGGGAGCCGATTGACCGCCACCGGCTTCTCGCCCGCGAGCGCAGCGCCCGGAACCGCGGTAATGCCACCCGGGACGTTCCAGTTCGCGTAACGAACCGGCGGCGCATCACCCCGTTCGGCGACGTTCAGCGCGTACGGATGGTTGTAGCGCGCCCAGCAGCGCGCCGTACAGGTGCCGACCGGCGGCACGTAAGGCTCACGCCACCCGAGCGGCACCCAACCGTAGACGGGGCCGCGTCCGGTCGCGTGCGGCCAGCCAGAACCGCCATACCACGCGACCAAGGCGGGAGCCCACGACGGACGCGCGACGAACGTGCCGGGGCACCACCCCCAGCGGCCGCCGATGTACGCCCAGCGGCCGTAATGGAAAGGCGCATACCCCCACGGCGCGTCGTCGACCCACGTGTAGCCCCAGTCCGTCAGCCAGGTCCAGTGACCGAAGCGGTATGGCGCCCATTCCGGCGATACATCGGTGGGAAACCAGACGGCGCCGTAGTCGGGATACGCCTGCCACGTACCGTATTGCGCGAGATCGGCCGCACCGACCATCTGCCGCGAAACATACGCGTACTGCCGCGGCTGTTCGTAGACGCGATCGCGCGTTGCGCTCCATGCGTCGAAGCCGTCGATTCCCGCGCCGGCCCGAATGTCCGGTGTTTCGTTGGCGACGCCGCTGACCACGGCGGTCTGGCCGGGTAGCACCTGGTCGATTCCGGTCGGTGACGTGAGGTCTGCAAGTCCCTCGCGGACGATCACCGTCGTCGACGGACCGTCACTCGCCACATCGATCCGATACAGCCCGGGACGCGCGAGCACGACCTGGGTTGCCGGCGTGTCGATCCGAACGGCGTCGTCGGGCTCGAGGGTGCGCACGCGCACGATCACGCGGCCCGACGCGATGAACAGCGCAAGCTGCCGCTCATCGAGACGCGACACGTGCAGATTCGTTTCGCCGGCGAGACGGAACTGGCCGCCGCCGTAGTCGATTTCTGCGCGGCCGTCGCGCGCGACCCACAGGTTGTCGCCGTCGGCGATCGGAAAATTCCGGCCGATCTCGCTCCAGTCATCGGCGCGATCGGCCGGCGCGTGATAGAGCAGGCCCTGCACGTCCGCAATGCGCGCAACGCGTGCCGCACCGTCGTCCTGCGCCAAAGCGGCCGGCGCCGCGAACGAAATTGCGCAAGCAAACAGCGCCGTCAGGAGGCGAAGTGAACGAACGGCCGTTCCTGGTGACGCCACCTGTGCGAACGCTCGGTCCATCGTTTGAAAACGTCCCTTCGTCACTGCTCGTTGACGATCCAACTCAGCCATCATCATCGACTAGAATGTGGCGTTCGTCCCGCGCATCCGCAACCGCCTTCCGCCGTTTCCTCCCGGAGATATCCGTCATGGCTTTGTTTCGCCGGTCACTCGCGGTCAGCGCCGCGGCGCTTGCCTTCGCCGCGGGCAATGCGTCCGCACAGTTCAGCAACGTTTTCTTCTTCGGCGACAGCCTGACCGACAGCGGGACGTACCGGCCGGTCCTCCCGCCGGGCACCGGACTGTTCACGACCAACCCGGGGCCCGTATGGTCGCAGGTGCTCGCGCAAAGCTACGGTCTCACCGCGACGCCTGCAAATCAGGGCGGGACCAACTTTGCTCAAGGTGGCGCGCGCGTCACGAGCCTGCCGGGGGTTCCGGCGACGGCACCCACGGGCACTGCGACGCCGATCGCCAACCAGGTCTCGTCACTCCTCGCGCGTGGGCCGCTCGATTCGAGCGCGCTATACATGGTGTGGGGCGGCGCCAACGACGTGTTTTTTCAACTCGGCGCGCTGTCGGCCGGCGCGATCTCGCCGACGGAGCTGCAAGCGAACGTCGGCGCAGCAGCCGTGAGTCTCGTGCAGCAGGTCGCGGTTCTCGATGCCGCGGGCGCCCGCAACGTCGTCGTCTTCAACCTTCCCGACATCGGTCGCACGCCGTTCGGCACCGCTTCGGGGCAATCGGCGCAGATCAGTGCCGTATCGTCGCTGTTCAACACGACGTTGATCGGTGGGCTCGACACGCTTGGCGTGCCGACGATCCGCGTCAACATCTTCGCCTTGTTCAACGAGATCCTCGCCGACCCGGCCGCGTACGGCTTCGTCAATGCAACGACGCCGGCGTGCGGCGCGACGCCTTCGCTGATCTGCACGAGCGCGAACCTCATCGTGCCGGATGCGGCGACGACGTTCGTCTTCGCCGACGCCGTGCACCCCACCACCGGCGCGCACGCCGTCATTTCGCAACTCGTGTTGTCGATGCTCGAAGGCCCGGCGCGAATCGGCGCCCTCGCCGAGGCGCCGCTCGCGGTCGAACAGTCGGCGTTTCGTGCCATCGACGCGCGAATGATTTCGGCGGTCAATGCGCCGCGCGCGACGAACCGCTTCGATGCGTGGGTCAGCTACGACTATGGCCGCAGCGATTTCGACGGGCGCGCGTTATCGGGAAACGCCGACGTCAACACGATCTCGGCCGGCGGCGACATCAAGGTATCCGAGCGGATGCTCGTCGGTGCGGCGGTCACCTACGCCGATGACCGCGGTGACTTCGGCGGCGGCAACGGTGGCTACAAACTGAAAGAGACGACCGGAACGGTCTATGCAGGCTACGGCAACGGACCCTGGTATGTCGGCGCGACGGCCGGCGCGGGGGATCTCGATTTCAGCGACGTGCATCGCAACGTCCGGCTCGGCGCGAACACCCGCACCGAAGCGGGCGAAACGCGCGGCTGGCACGCGATGGGCAGCGTGCTCGGCGGCTACTGGTTCACGTATGGCGACTGGCTGCACGGCCCATTCGCGCGCCTCGCCTACCAGGAGATACACGTGCGCGGCTTCGCCGAGCGCGGCAGCAACAGCTCGGCGCTCGTGTACGGCGAGCAGGAGCGCAAGTCGTTCATCACCGGGCTCGGCTGGCAGGTCGCCGGGCGCATCGCGAACGTGCGGCCGTTCGCCCGCGTGACGTGGAACTTCGAAAGCAAGGACGACGATCGTTTCGTCACGGCGTCATCGGTCACGCTGGGCGGTGATTACTCGGTGCAGGTGATCAAACCCGACCGCGATTTCGTCCAGTACCTGATCGGCGCCAGCGCGGATTTCGGCAACGTCACCGGCTACGTGACCGGATCGGGCACGTCGGGTCGCGGTGACGGCGACGGCTATGGCATTACCGTCGGGGTCCGTATTCCATTCTGAACGTCGAAGGCGCTCAGTCGCTGCGCCGCGGCTTCCTGGGTGCGTTGGCGAACATCCGGTCGTATAGCGGACGCGGCAGCAGGCGAAGCGCGCGGCCGGCGACGGCCATCTGCCACGGCAGCACGTAGAAGCGTCGGCGCGCGGCGATCGCGTTGGCAATCTTGCGAGCGGCAACCTCCGGCTGCTGCAGGAACGGCATTCGGTAAGGATTGCGTTCGGTCATCGGCGTTGCGATGTACCCGGGACAAACGGTTATGACGCTGACGCCGCTGCCATGCAACTCCACACGCAGGCTTTCCAGGTAGCAGATTGCAGCGGCCTTCGACGCGCTGTATGCACCCGAACCCGGTATGCCGCGAAACCCGGCGATGCTCGCGATACCCACGAGCGCGCCGCGCTGCGCTTCGCGCATCGCCGCCACGAATGGCTGGAATGCATTGACGATGCCCATGACGTTCGTGTCGAGGACCGAACGGAACGCCGGCAGGTCTTCGGCGAACTCGGTCAGCGTGCCGCGCGAAACGCCTGCGTTGGCGATGACGACGTCGGGGACACCGAAGCGCGAGATGAAATCTTCGCCCACGTGCGCGAGCGCTGCCGAATCGCGTACATCGCCTGTATAAATGACCACACGCGCCGGTGCGCATGCGGCAGCGACGCGCGCGAGCTCGGCGCCTCGACGCGCCAACAGTCCGAGCGTCACCGACTGCGCGGCGTAATGCCGCGCGAGCGCCTCGCCGATGCCGGACGACGCGCCGGTGATGAAAACGACCGCGGTTTATCCCTTCGGACGCTCGGCGCGCGCCTTGTTCACGAGCTCGTCGATCGCCGCCGGCAATTGCGCGTGCGTGCCTACTTCCGACGACGACGTCACGAACTTGCCATCGACGATGACCGTCGGTACGCCCTGGATGTTGTATTGCTGGGCGAGCTGCATTGCGCGCTTCATCTTGCCGTCGATGGCAAACGACGTGAACACCTCCTCGACCTTCTTGCGATCGAGACCTTTGCTCGCCGCCCACTCGTAGAACTTGTTCGCATCCCACAGCGACGTGCCGGAGCCGTGGATCGCCTTGAACACGTCGGGCGACAGCTTCGATTCGGTGCCAAGCGCGTCGAGCGTGTAATAGATCTTTGCGAGCGGCACCCAGCGCTGCTGGAACATCACCGGAACGCGGCGGAAGGCGACGTCGGCCGGGGCCTTCGCAAGCCACGCGTCGAGATGCGGTTCGAGCTCTGCGCAATGCGGGCAGCCGTATGAAAAGAACTCGATGACCTCGATCTTGCGACCGGTCTCGACCGGCTGGGGATTGGCGATGCGCCGGTAGTTCTTGCCTTCGACCAGCTGCGCGCCCGCGTTACCGCTGGCGAGCGCGAACGCGGTGACGATAACGAGCAGCGCTCGACCGATCAGGGGCACTGCACGAATGATCATTGGTTCTCCAGGGTAAGGAAGCGAGTGTCGTTGTTTGTCGCCGGCCGGCCGTAACGATCAACGGCTCGACACGCGGCTTCGCCGACGGCGGGCGCGCACCTTGGTCCCGGCGGCGGGCACGCAAGTTCCGTCGCCCGCAGCGCAGGCCGCCGGAGTGCGCTCAATAGCGGATGACCGCGACGTCGAAGCCGCGCCTTGCGAGCTCGCCTTTCATCCGCCCGAGCTCGTCGGCGTTGTCGTACGGCCCGATGCGCACGCGATAGCGGATGCTCTTGTCGGGCAGCGCGCCTTCCTGCACGCTCGCCTCCCACCCTGCCAACGCGAGCCGCGCGCGCAGGTTCTCGGCATCGGGCACGGACGAGAACGAACCCGCCTGCAACCAGAATCGATCGGGAGGCTTGGCGAGCTTCGGCGACGCGTCGACCTGAAGCACCTTGTCCGGGACGCGGGTTGGTGCTGCGTCCGGCGGCGGCGCGGTGGACTTCCCCGCTGAACGATCCTTTGCCTGCTCGACGACGGCACGGTCTCCACGGTCGGCCGGACGACGTTCGGGTGCGAGCTTCGGCTCGTCGACGCCCGGGAGGATCTTGTAGAAATCGAAGCGCGGCTTGTCGCTATCCGCCTTGGCAACCTTCGCCGTCGCCTCGCGCGCGGCATCGCGCGCGTCGTGCGTCAACGACGGCAGCGGCAGCGCCGGGTTGTTCTTCATCAGCCAGTACGCAACGGTTGCTGCCATCCCCAGGCCCACGATGATGCCGATGAACACGCCGAGCAGCGTGCCGCCAACGGCGCTCCGCCGATGCGGCGTGCGCGGTGGCAAGCGCCTTGTTGCAGTTGAAGCGTTCATCGATTCACATCTCGTCGGGCGCACGGATGCCCAGAATGGAAAGCGCGTTGCGCAACACCTGGCCCACGGCGACGATCAACGCGAGCCGCGCGTTACGTACGTCCATGTCGTCGACCAGAAATCGCTCCGCATTATAGTAACTGTGGAATTCCTGCGCCAAATCCTTTAGGTAGAACGTCACCTGATGCGGCGCGAATTCGTCTGCCGCAAGCGACAGTACGCCCGGGAAATCGGCGAGCCGGCGCAACAGCGCCTGTTCGTACGCGCTTTCGAGCGGCGATGCGTCGACGTCTCGCAGCCGCTCGGCAGCATCGGCTGGCGCAATGCCCGCCTGCTTCAGCACCGATTGCACGCGCGCGTGCGCGTATTGCACGTAGTAGACCGGGTTCTCGTCCGATTGCGAGCGTGCGAGATCGATATCGAACACGAATTCGGAATCGGCCTTGCGGGAGACCAGGAAAAAGCGCACGGCATCGCGCCCGGCCTCGTCGATCAGGTCGCGCAACGTGACGTAGCTGCCGGCGCGCTTGCTGATCTTCACTTCCTCGCCACCGCGCACCACCGTCACCATCTTGTGCAGCACGTAATCGGGATAGCCCGGCGGAATGCCGATCGCCAGCGCCTGCAAACCGGCGCGCACGCGCGCCACCGTCCCGTGATGGTCCGAGCCCTGCACGTTGATCGCGCGGGCGTAACCGCGCTCGAACTTCGTGACGTGATAGGCAACGTCCGGCACGAAATACGTATAGCCGCCGTCGGACTTGCGCATCACCCGATCCTTGTCGTCGCCGAACGTCGTCGTGCGCAGCCACAGGGCGCCTTCGCTCTCGTACGTCGCGCCGGACGCTTCGAGCTTGTCGACGGTCGCATCGACACGGCCGTCGGCGTAAAGCGAGCTTTCGAGGTAATAGCGATCGAACCGCACGCCGAACGCCTGCAGATCGCGGTCCTGCTCCTTGCGCAACTCGGCGACCGCGAAGCGCCGGATCGCCTCCACGTCGGACAAGTCGTGACCCACCTCGTCGAGGTAGCGTTGTGCAAGCTCGCGGATGTATTCGCCGCGATAG
>JAICVH010000649.1 GCA_025935435.1 Burkholderiales bacterium | reverse complement strand
CGCTGCCAGCGCTCTCGCGCCTGCAGGCGGAAGGTCGCAGCGTCGTTTGGATTGCACCACCGTACCGACCGTACGCACCGGCGCTGATCGCGGCCGGGCTCGATCTCGCACGCCTCGTCATCGTGCGCAAGTGCAGCGTATCCGATGCACTATGGGCCTATGAACAGGCGCTGCGCGCGCCCGAATGCGGCGCTGCGTTCGGCTGGATGCAGGCGCGTGATGACCGGCTGCTGCGACGCTTGCAGGTCGCGGCGCGTGAAGGCCGCACGTGGGGCGTGCTGTGGCGACGACCGGGCCAGCAGGCGGGCGCAACCGCTGCACCGTTGCGCCTCGCGCTTGCACCGGCCGAAGGAAGGCTCGCCGTGCGCGTGCTGAAACGGCGCGGCGCCGACCTCCCCCAGCCGATCCTCGTCGATCCGGCGCGTGTCCCCGGGGCGCCGCTTTATCCGCTGCCCGATGGCATTGCGTCGGCGCGGCGAACGTCGATCTCCAAAGCGCACGGCCGCGGCGCCGGCACGCGGCTTCCCCACAGGAAAGCATCATGAACTTTCATCTCGGTCGGCTGATCGATCACGTCCAGCTCGTCGTGTCCGACCTCGCGGCAAGCAAGCGCTTCTATCGCGCCGTGCTGCAGTCGCTCGGACGTGATCTGACCGGCGAAGGCGATGGTTATTTCTTCGCCGACGAGCTGTTCGTCAGTGAAACGGAAGGCGGACCGATATCGCACGTTCATCTGGCGTTCCAGGCGCCCGACCGCGAAACGGTCCAACGCTTTCATGCGGCCGCAATCGCCGCCGGCGGCCGCAACAACGGTGCACCGGGCGAGCGTCACTACCATCCCGGCTACTATGCAGCGTTTGTGCTCGATCCGGACGGCAACAACATCGAAGCGGTCGATCACGGGCCGCTGCAGCGCTCGACGGCTTCGGTCGTCGTCACGCCCGGCGAGTGACGTGCTCTACGCGTGCCTGCTCATGCGCTCGCTCGCGCTCGACGTGTTCGCGCGCGCACTCCAGCCTGCGCAGGCCGGACGGCCATTCATCGTAGCGAGCGGCGGCCATCACCCGCGCGTCGTCGCCGCCAATGCGGCTGCTGGCGATGCAGGCATTCGTCGCGACCAGCTCGTTTCGGCCGCGCTGGCGCTCGCGCCCGATGTCGCATTGCGCGATCGCGACCTGTCGGCTGAGCAGGCGGCACTGGAGGACGTCGCGACGGAAGCGCTCGCATTCACGCCGAACGTGAGCATCGCGCTACCCGATGCGATCATCGCCGAGGTTCAGCGGAGTGCACGGCTCTTCGGGGGCCTGCCGCGGTTACTCGAACGGATGCAAGACAACGTCACAGCGCGCGGGTTCGAAGCACGGCTTGCGCTCGCGCCGACGCCGACAGCCGCCGTACTGCTCGCGCGCGCCGATTGCGCCACACCGGTGTTCGACGTGACCGATCTCACGGCCGCACTCATGCCGCTGCCGCTCGCGCTGATGGATCTCGATGCGGAGACGTTGGCAACGTTGAAGGCTGCGGGAATCACGACCTTCGGCGCTGCATACGCGTTGCCGCGCGCCGGACTTGCACGTCGCTTCGGTCGCCCGCTCGTCGACACACTCGATCGCGCGCTTGGTCGCGCGGCAGACCCACGTCTGCCTTATGCGCCGCCGCCGCGCTTCGAACGCACGTTACCGCTTCCCGCTCCGGTCGACGACGTCGAAGCACTCGGCTTTGGCGTGCAGCGGCTCGTCCACCAGTTGGCGGGGTGGCTGCTGGCGCGCGGCCTCGGCGTCGTGCGGCTTTCGCTTGTGCTTGATCACGAACGGCATGTTCGCGCGCGCGGAACGCCGCCAACGCGCGCGACGTTTGCGCTCGGTGCTCCTGCACGCGCACCCGCGCATCTGGTGTCCGTGTTGCGTGAGCGGCTGGCAAAAATCGCGCTGCCGGCACCCGTCGAAGCGATCGTTCTGACAAGCGATGAAACCGCAGCGCTCGCGGGTCACAATCTCGGCCTGTTGCCTGAAGACGAGGCCGGCACT
>JAICVH010000555.1 GCA_025935435.1 Burkholderiales bacterium | reverse complement strand
GCCGTTCCGAGCAGCACGCCCAGGCCCGCGGCAAACGCCGTGATGAGCAAAACGATCGGTATCGCCGACAAGGCGAGCCATCCGGGGAAACGCCCGATGACTGCCAGGAATACGCCGTAGATCGCGAACGCCAACGCGAAATTCACGAGCGCCGACAACGCGACGATCAGTGGCAGGCTCGAGCGCGGAAAACTCGATTTCTTCAGGAAGTTCCCGTGCTCGATGAACACGTTCAGATCCCGCTGCACGATCTCGGCGAAAAGCCCCCACGAAAATACGCCGGCGCACAAGTAGACGCTGTAGGTGAACGCTCCGGTGCCCGGAAGGCGTGGCTGCATGATGCTGGTGAACACAACGGTCAGCACAACGACCGTTCCGATCGGTTGCAACAACGTCCACGCGGCTCCCAGCGCGGAACCGCGGTAACGCAATTGAAAGTCGCGTGCGACGCTCGCCCGAACGAAACCGCGATACCGCCACAGCGACACCAGCATGCCGCGAAGCGAGCTCACCGTGTTCGGATGTGGCAGCGGCGTGGAATCGCTTCACGCAAACTGCAGCGCGCGCGGCTGCGCCAGTGCGGCCGCGAACGGCGAGCGTTACGCGAGCCGCCGCAAATCGGCATCGACCATCAACCCGAGCAGTTGCGCGAGACCCGTCGTGGGGCGCCAGCCGAGACGTTCGCGCGCTTTGGATGCGTCGCCGCACAACACATCCACCTCGGCAGGCCTGAACAGCCCGGTATCGACGACGACATGGCGAGTCCAGTCGAGCCCCGCATGTTCGAACGCGAGCCGGCACATGTCGCGAATGGTCGTTGTCACGCCGGTCGCAATCACGTAATCACTTGGATCCGGCTGCTGCAGCATCCGCCACATCGCGTCGACGTAGTCGGCCGCGTATCCCCAATCGCGTTGCGCATCGAGATTGCCGAGCGTCACTTGTTCCGACTTGCCGAGCTTGATGCGCGCAACGGCGTCGGTCACCTTCCGGGTGACGAATTCGATGCCGCGTAACGGTGATTCGTGATTGAAGAGAATGCCCGACGAAGCGTGGATGCCGAAGCTCTCGCGATAGTTGACGGTGATCCAGTGCGCGTAAAGCTTGGCAACGCCGTAGGGGCTGCGTGGATAGAAAGGCGTCTTTTCGCTTTGCACGGGCGATTGCGCCATCCCGAACATCTCACTCGTCGACGCCTGGTAGAAGCGCGCCTCGGGAAGTCGCTGGCGAATGCCTTCGAGCACGTTGACCGTGCCGATCGCGTTGACGTCCGCCGTATGCGTCGGCTGGTCCCAGGACGCACCGACGAAGCTTTGTGCAGCCAGGTTATAGATTTCGTTTGGCGTAAAGCGCCCGAGGATGCCGAGCACCGAACCCATGTCGGTCACGTCTCCGTACGCGATTTCGATGTCGTGCAGCACGCCGAGTTCGCGCAAGCGCCACATCGTGTCGCTGCCGCGCCGGGGCGTTAGACCCACGACGCGGTAGCCCTTGTCGAGAAGCAGTCGGGCGAGATACGCGCCGTCCTGTCCGGTGATACCGGTGATCAGCGCCGTCTGCTTGGTCATGACGGGATCCGATGTGTCCAGTCTTCCAGCATGTCCGTGAGGGTGACGGACAACGGTGTCGCTGCCGACCAGCCGGTGTCGCGCGCGATCTTGCGAACGTCGGCGCACGCGCGACGCTGTTCGTCCGAACGCAGGCGGGTGGGATCGACTCGCTTCTCGACCTCGACGCCGGCGAGCCCGATCAGCTGGTCGAGCACGTCGGCCAGCCGCGTTTCGCGTCCGGATCCTACGTTGTAGGTCTCGCCGGACTGGCCGTGCGCGAGGAGCGCGAAGTACGCGCGGACGACATCGCGGACGTCGGTCAGGTCGCGCGTCACGTCGAGATCACCCGTGGTAATCCGCGGCGACGTTGCGCGTGCACGAATCGCAGCGACCTGTGACGCAAACGATGCCACGGCAAAGCGCGTGTCCTGCCCGGGTCCAATGTGGTTGAAGGAACGCGCGACGACGATATCGAAGCGCTCCGTCTGCGACCACTGGTAGCACAGCGCTTCCGCCGCAACCTTGCTGACCGCGTAGGGACTGCGAGGGCGTAGCGGATGGCTCTCGGCGATGGGCAGTTGCGACGGTGCGATGGCACCGTAGCAGTCGCCGGAGCTCACGAACACGAGACGCCCCGAGAAACCCGACGAACGAAGCGCCTTCAGCAGGTTCCATGTTCCGCCGAAATTGACGTCGAAGAAACGATCCGGCGCCTGAAACGATTCTGCGACGCTCGTAAGCCCAGCGAGATGAAGGACACCATCCGGTGCGATGCGGCGGACGTGCGCCTCGATTTCCGGTTGACGAATATCACAGTCGTCAGGCAGCGCTACGAGCGTCCAGTCGAATGCGCCTGGATCGCCTTGGAGCATCGTGCTGACGGTGCGGCCGACGAACCCGGTGTGACCCGTGACCAATAATGTGCGCACTCGGGATCGATGAAACGCTTGCCGGCATCGCTTGGACGGGCGCCGGATTATAGCGCGGCCATCGGGTACGATCGT
>JAICVH010000426.1 GCA_025935435.1 Burkholderiales bacterium | reverse complement strand
GAAGCCCTTCAGCCTCGACGAACTCGCCGCGCGGATGCGCGCATTACTGCGGCGCGACGTTGCCCGCGAGGACAACGTGCTCCGTCACGGCGAACTCGCGCTGGACACCGCCGCGCACACGGTCACGCAAGGCGGGCGGCCCGTCGAGCTGTCGGCGCGAGAATTTTCGCTGCTCGCCGCACTGCTCGAGCGACCGGGCGCAGCGTTTTCGAAGGCGCAACTCGAGGAGCGCATCTACCGCTGGGGCGACGAAGTCGAGAGCAACGCCGTCGAAGTGCACGTGCACAACCTGCGCAAGAAGCTCGGCAGTCAGACGATCCGCACGCTCCGCGGTATCGGCTATGCCCTCGGATAGGGTCAGACTCGACTTTCGATTGCCGGACCATTCGGCACCGATGTCGCATCGCGCGTCAACGCAGGCGAAAGTCGAGTCTGACCCCACTTTTTGACCCATGAATTCGATCCGCCGCACATTGCTCGTCTGGCTGCTCGCGGGGCTCGCAACCATCGCATTCGCGGCCACCGGCGCCACCTACCTTGCCGCGCGTCGCGAAGCCGGCGAACTGCTCGACTTGCAGCTGAAGCAGCTCGCGTATTCGACGCGCATCGATGACCTGCTGCGCGGCAATCGCCCTGGCTTCGAGGCACGCCGCGGGGCGCGGACCGGCGGCATCACCGAGCTCGTGACGCAGATCTGGGATCGCGACGGTGTGCTCGTCTACTGGTCGGAGCCGGGAATGGGCTTGCCCGTACCGGCGACCGAAGGTTACGCGACGGTGCGGCACGACGGACGCGACTGGCGCGTCTACACGCTCGTGCAGGGCACGCACGCCTTGCAGGTCGCGCAGGAACAAAGCGAACGCGAGGCAATCGCCGCGCAGGCGGCCGCGCGCACGCTCGTGCCGTTCCTGGCGCTGCTGCCCGTCTTTGGCGGATTGATCTGGCTTGCCGTCGGGCGCAGTCTCGAACCGCTCGACGCGATGTCGCGCGCGGTCGCGAAGCGGCGACCCGATGCGCTCGCACCGCTCGCCGACCGCGGCGTGCCCGACGAACTGCAGCCGCTCGTCGCGAGCCTCAATGGACTGCTGACGCGACTCTCCGACGCGCTCAATGCGCAGCGGCGCTTCACCGCCGACGCCGCGCATGAATTGCGCACGCCGCTCACCGCACTCAAGCTGCAACTCGATCTTGCCCGCCGCAACGGCAACGACACGGCCGCGCTCGACGACCTCGGCGCCGGCATCGCGCGCGCATCGCACGTCGTCGACCAATTGCTGACGCTCGCCCGCGTCGAGCCCGAGGCGTTCGCCGAGCGACGCACTGCGTGCGATCTATCGGCGCTCGCGCGTGACGCGATCGTTTCGCGGGCGGCGCTCGCCGACGACAAGTCGATCGACCTCGGACTCGCACGCGAGACGACGGCAACGGTCGACGGCGACCCGGCGACACTCGCGATCCTGCTGTCGAACCTGCTCGACAACGCGCTGCGTTACACGCCTCGCGGCGGCCGCATCGACATCGCCGTCGATGCCGACGCCGACGCGGTGACGCTTTGCGTTTCCGACACCGGCCCCGGCATCGCACCAGACGACCGCGAACGCGTGTTCGACCGCTTCGTTCGCGGCAGCGACGTCGGCGAATCAGGCAGCGGCCTGGGTCTGTCGATCGTCAAGCGGATCGCGGATGCGCACCACGCGTCGATCACGCTCGATGCACCGGCAGAAGGTTCTGGCCTCATCGTTCGCGTGCGCTTTCCGATCTCGGAAAATCGCGCGCAGCCTTAAGGCGCCGTTAAGCCGCAGTCCTTATATTGCAAGGTGCCGGCCCGCCATCGTCGGGCCCTTGCCTTCTCCAGGAGAAATTCGATGGAACCCAAACTGCGCATGAAACAGGTCACGGTCGCGCTTGCGGCCGCAGGCTTTGGCCTCGCTGTGGGCGCCGGATACAACCGGCTCGATTCGTCCGCACTGTCGCTCGCCAACGCAGCGACGCCCGCCGCCATCAGCGCGCCCGTCGTCGCACCGACCGCCGCCGCGCGGCTGCCCGATTTCACGGCACTGGTCGATCGCGCGGGTGCTGCCGTCGTCAACATCAGCACGACCGGCTCGACGCGCGCCGCAGCGCTGGATCCGGACGACGAAGACAACCCGCTGAATGAATTCTTCAAGCGCTTCGGCGGTCCGAACGGACCGGGCTTTCAAATGCCGCCGCGCGCAATGCCGTCGCGTGGCGTCGGGTCGGGCTTCATCGTGAGTCCCGACGGCTACATCGTCACCAACGCGCACGTCGTCGATGGCGCGAAGGAAGTGACGGTGCGTCTCACCGATCGCCGCGAGTTCACGGCCAAGGTGATCGGTGCCGACAAGCGCACCGATATCGCCCTGATCAAGATCGATGCGAAGGCCAGCCTGCCCGCGCTCGACCTGTCGAACCCGCCTGCACCGCGCCAGGGTGAGTGGGTGGTGGCGATCGGTTCGCCGTTCGGTTTCGAGAACAGCGTGTCGGCGGGCGTCGTCAGCGGCGTGCACCGTGCGCTTCCGGGCGGGCAGATGACGCCATTCATTCAAACCGACGTCGCCGTGAACCCGGGCAATTCGGGCGGCCCGCTGTTGAATGCAGCCGGACAGGTCGTCGGCGTCAATTCCCAGATCTACAGCCGCTCGGGCGGTTACATGGGGCTGTCGTTCGCGATTCCCGCGAACGTCGCGGCGAATGTCGCGCAACAGCTGAAAGACCACGGCAAGGTCAACCACGGGCGTCTCGGCATAGGGATCCAGGGACTGAACCAGGCGCTCGCGCAGAGCTTCGATCTCCCCGATTCCAACGGCGCGCTCGTCGGTACCGTCGAAAAGGACAGCCCGGCGGACAAGGCGGGCTTCAAGACAGGCGACGTGATTCGGAAGATCGACAACGTCGCGGTGACCGACAGCACCGACGTCACGAGCCGCATCGGCAACATGGCGCCCGGTACCCGGGTCAACGTCGAGGTCTGGCGTGAGGGCAAGCCGACGACGCTGACGGCGACGATCGGCGCGTTCGACGATTCCGAAAAGGTCGCCGACGCCGGCAAGTCGGCGCAAGGCCAGGGCAAGCTCGGTGTCGCGGTCCGCTCGCTCACCGCAGACGAGAAGAAGGAACTCGGGCACGACGGGCTCGTCGTCGAGAATGCGACGGGCGCCGCTGCGCGTGCGGGCATCCAAGCCGGCGACGTCATCGTGAGCGTGGGATCGGCGAAGGTCACGACGCTCGAGCAGTTGAAGCGTCAGATCGACAAGGCCGGCGATCACGTCGCGCTGT
>JAICVH010000156.1 GCA_025935435.1 Burkholderiales bacterium | reverse complement strand
GCACATCGACTACATGGTCGCGAAGATTCCGCGCGGCCGCATGGTGGACGTCGACGAAATTGCAGCGCTGGTCGCATGGGCGGCGTCGCAGGATTGCTCGTTCACGACCGGCTTCGTGCTCGACATTTCGGGCGGGCGTGCCACGTATTAGCTCTTTTCGGGGAGGGTTGCGATGAAAAGCAAGGGCATGGAGAGCGCGCGCCACCGCGTGTTCGGTGCAGACGGTGCACGCGAGATTCGCCGAGTTCTAGCGTCAGCGATCATCGCGTCGACATTCAGTGTCGCCGCAGGCGCACAGGAGATCACGCTGCGATGGGCCGACGTCGTGCCCGCATCGCATCCTTCCGCGCAGATGATCGAACGCATCGCGGCCGACGTGAAGGCAAAATCGGGCGGCCGCATCGCCGTGCAGGGCTTTCCAGGCGGTCAGCTCGGGTCGTCGCGCGACTCGATCGAGGCGGTCGCCAACGGAACGCAACAAATCGTCACCGAAGGCGCCGGAAACTTCGGCGCGTGGGTACCCGCGATCGGCGTCATCGAAAGTCCGTACGTATGGCGCGACGCGGACCATCTGGTGAAGGCAATGGGTGGGCCCGTCGGGAACGAACTGAACGCGGAGCTCGTCGCCAAGCGCGGCATGCGGATCCTCGGCACGACGTATTACGGGACACGTCATCTGACGACGTCGAACAAGCGCGTGACGACGCCCGCCGACCTGGCCGGCTTCAAACTGCGCGTGCCGGAGAACGAGGTGTTCCGCGCGATGGCCGAGGCGTGGGGCGCGAAGCCGACGCCGATGAACTTCGGCGAGCTCTATCTGGCGCTGAAGCAGGGCGTCGTCGACGGGCAGGAGAATCCGCTGCCGACGATCAAATCGGGCAAGTTCGACGAAGTACAGAAGTACCTCGTGCTGACCGCACACATCATTACGCCGCGGCTGGTCGTCGTGAACGAAGCGTTCTGGAAAGGCCTTCGGCCTGCGGACCAGAAGATCATCCAGGATGCCATCGACGCCGGCATCGCGTGGCAGAACACCGAACTGGTGCGTCAGGAAAAGGAGCTGGTCGAGACGTTGAAGTCGTCGGGCATGACCGTCGTTCCCGTCGACATCGAAGCGTTCCGCAAGCCCGTTGTCGGCGCGCTCGTTGCCAAGTTCGAAAGCAAGTGGGGCAAAGGGACCTACGAAAAGCTGCAGGCGATCAAATAACCGGCAGTCGTTCGCGCGCATATGGACCGGGCGCGACGTTACATTGAAACGGCGATCGACTGGCTCGCGATCGCCGTTTTCACGGGCATCTTCGCCTGCGTATTCCTCCAGGTCGTGCTTCGGTACGTCCTGAACAGCCCGATGACGTGGAGCGAGGAGCTCGCGCGCTATCTCCTCGTGTGGTGTGCATTCCTGGGCTGGGTGATCGCATCGCGTAACGGCACCCATTTGGCGATGACGTTCCTGATCGAGCGTGCGCCGCCGCGAAGCGTCGCGGCCGTGCGCGCGCTGATCCAGCTTGCAACCGTCTTCTTCGCGTGGATCCTTGGCAGCCGCGGCCTGCGGCTCGCAGCGAATGCCTGGGATATCGAGAATGTTGCGGTGCCGTTCAACGTTGGCGTCGTGTACCTGATCGAGCCGCTCGCGGCGCTCGCCATCGCCGCTTACGCCATCGCGAGCCTCATCGCTGCCGTGCGCGATTTCAGAACTGCGAAGGCGCCGTCATGACGACGCCGATGCTCGTCATCCTCGCCGGGTGGTTCGCGTCGCTCTTCATCGGGCTGCCAATCTGGCTCGCCATGGCGCTCGCCGGCTGGATCTTTCTGCAGGTCACCGGGATTCCGGATCTCGCCGTCGCGCAGCGCATCGCCAAATCGGTCGACTCGTTTCCGTTGCTCGCGGCGCCCCTGTTCATCCTGATGGGGAACATCATGAATTCGTCGAACATCACGAGCCGGATCTTCGACTTCGCGAAGGTCTGCGTCGGCTGGATGCGCGGCGGTCTTTGCCACGCCAACATCGTGGCGAGCGTGTTCTTCGCGGGTACGTCAGGCTCGGCCGTCGCCGACGCCGGTGGCCTCGGAACGCTCGAGATCAAGGCGATGGTCGACGAGGGTTATTCACCGGACATCGCGGCGGCGCTCACCGCGTCGTCAGCGACGATCGGCCCGATCATTCCGCCGTCGTTGCCGATGATCATCTACGGCGTGTCCGCCGAAGCGTCGATCGGTGCATTGTTCATCGCCGGCGTCATTCCCGGCCTGTTGATGGCGGGCGCACTGATGGTGATGGTGCGCGCAATCGCGGTTCGTCTCGATCTGCCGCGCCATCCGTTCCCCGGCTTTGGCGACGTATGGCGCGCGTTCACGCGCGCGTTCTGGGCGTTGCTGACGCCGGTGATCCTGTTTGCCGGCCTGTTCGGTGGCGCGTTCACGCCGACCGAAGCGGCGGCGATTGCCGTGGCGTACGCGCTGGTACTCGGCCTCGTCATCTATCGCGATCTCGACGTGCGCGCACTGCCGCGCATCATCCTCGAGACGGTGGAGACGACCGGCGTCGTCCTCGCGCTGGTCATGGCCGCGTCGCTGATGGCGTATTGCCTGTCGCTGTCGCAGGTGCCGCAGGCAGCCGGTGCATGGCTCGTGGGCCTAACCGATAGTCCGCTCGTGTATTTGATGATCGTGAACATCGTGCTGCTCGTCGTCGGCTGCTTCATGGAAGCGATTGCAGCCATGCTGATTCTGGTTCCGATCCTTGTCCCGCCAGCTCTGGCGCTCGGCATCGATCCGATCCAGTTCGGCCTCGTCTTCGTGTTGAACCTGATGATCGGCACGATCACGCCGCCGGTGGGTGTCGTGCTGTACGTGACGGCGAAAGTCGCGGGCATTTCCTTCGAGCGCGTCACGCGTGCGACGCTGCCGTTCATCGTGCCGTTGCTCGTCGTGCTCGCGGCGATCACGTTGTGGCCACCGCTCACCACCTGGCTGCCGAAACTGGTGCTCGGGCCGACGCGGTGATGACCAGGCTCCGTTCATGGCGTAGCGAAGTCGGACCGCCGGCGACAGGCGATTGCTGTGGGGCGCAATCAACGCCTGGACGTTGGCATAGCGTTCAACGGGAACCTCCGGCCCCGCGGCGGGACCTACCTGCATTACCTGCAGGAGGTATCCATGGCTGCTCTCAAGTCGCTCGCCGTTGCCGCGACCGCTGCCGGACTGTTGTCGGCGTGCGCAACGTACGACTACGGTTATTCGCGCCCGTATTACGGCTACGACTACGGTCCGTCCTACTATTACGATTACGGCCGGTATGGCTACGGCTATAGCCCGTACTACTACGATTACGCTCCGGGGTACTACTACGGCGGGCCGTACGTGGGATTCGATTTCACGTACCGCGACCGCGACTGGCGCGACCGCGACCGTCGCGATTGGCGTGACCGCGATCGTCACGACTGGCGCGATCGCGACCGGGATGACCGACGACGCGTCGATGGCGATCGTCGCACGTCGCGCGGTTCATCGCAGCCGAGCGTGCAGAACCGCACGGCGCAGCGACAGAACGCGACGCAATCGACGCCGACCAATCGCGGTTCCGGCACCGCCGCTCCGGCGCGCGGCCAGCGGATCGCGCCCGCCCCTGTCGCGCGCACGGACGCCCCGCAGCGGAACGCCGGCGCGCGACACCGTGCCGATGTTCGCGCCGAGCAGCGTGAATGATCGGTGCGGGGGCGCAGCGCGGCCTCAGGGCCCGGCCGCGCGCGGCGCGACGTCGGGACGCGGCTGATAGTGCAAAACGCCTCCTTGCCGCGCTCGAGGGCGGCGAGGACAACCTACGCATCGAGGTCGACGATCACATCGTCGACGTCACCCACTTGTCGCGCATCTACTGGCCGGGCGAGCGCCGCTTCGGACAGCAAGCCATCACCAAGCGCGACTACCTGCGTTATCTGATCGTCGTTGCGCCCGCGTTGCTTGCGCATGTGCGCGATCGTCCGCTGACGCTCTTCCGGTGGCCGGAAGGTGTCACCGGCCGGCGCCACCTGGAAAAGCACTGGAACATGCGGTTGCCGGACTTCGTCGAGCGCGTCGACGTGTTTTCCGAGTCGAAGGGCCGCACCGATCAGTACATCCTCTGCAACAACGTCGCGACGCTGCTATGGCTTGCGCACATGGGCGTCCTCGAGTTCCACGCGTGGCATTCGCGCGTCGTCCCCAGTTCCGACGCCGGCGGAGCGACGGCCGATTTCGCGTCGTCTCTCGACGCGCTCCAGCATTCGCTGCTCGAATTGCCCGATTACCTGTTGTTCGATCTCGATCCCTTTATCTATGCGGGCGGCGAGAAGGCCCGGGAGCCATCGTTCAACGCCCCCGCATTTGCGCGCGCGGTCGACGTAGCGAACCGATTGCGAGACGTCCTCGAAAACCTCGGCCTGGTGCCGCTCGTCAAGACCTCCGGAAAAACCGGTCTGCACGTGATCGTGCCGATACGCCGCACGTTGCGCTATGCCGACGTGCGCGACATCGCCGGCCTGATCGCCGGTCATCTGCTTCGGCAGGATCCACGCGCGATCACCGTCGAATGGAACGTGAGCAAGCGTCGTGGCAAGGTCTTCGTCGATACGAACATGAACGCGCGCGGCAAGTCGATCAGCGTGCCGTTCTCACCGCGCGCGCTGCCGGGCGCGCCCGTGTCGATGCCGCTCGCATGGGACGAATTGCAACGCGTCGACCCGATGGCGATCCGGCTGCCTGCTGCGGCAGCCTGGTTCGCGAAGCGGGGCGACGCGTGGCGCGGCTGGATCGATGACAAACAGGATCTTGCTCGCGCACTGACCGGCGGCGCTGCCGACCGGCACTAAACATGCAATCCGAAATGGAACAACGTGACGGCGAGCCTGCACGAACTCGTCCGCACACCTCACCGAGCGCGTTCCGTGAGATCGCGATCGCGCGCGTCGTTGTCATCGCTTTCTACCGGCTCACCAGCGGCTGACCGCGCGGCCGCCTTCCATTGACGCTGTTTTCGCAGCTCGTCGATACGTCGCAACGCGTTGCCGATGCGCCGGGGCGCAACGCGAAGATCGCTGCACTCGCGGATTTTCTTCGCCAGCTTGCGCCCGCTGAGATCGCGATCGCCGTCGCCTACCTGTCTGGAGAAACGCGGCAGGGCAAGATGGGCGTCGGTCACTCGCTTTTCCGGAACGCAAAGTCCGGACGCGTTGCCGACCAGCCGGCGCTGTCCCTGGTCGACGTGGACGCCGCACTGCAGCGTATTTGCGAAGTCACCGGGTCTGGATCGAAGGCGCGTCGCGCGGAGGTCCTCGGCGAACTGCTCGCGCGCGCGAACGGTGCGGAGCGCGACTTCCTGTATCGGCTCATGCAGGGAGAATTGCGACAGGGCGCGCTCGAATCGCTGATGATCGACGCGGTCGCGAGCGCTGCCGGGCTGCCGAACGCCGCGGTCCATCACGCGGCGATGGTTGCGCACGGGGTCGCGAGCGTGGCCGAAGCGGCGCTCACCGAAGGCGCGCCCGGTCTTGACCGCTTTGCGCTCGCGGTCTTGCAACCCATCGCGCCGATGCTTGCAAAACCCGCATCGGATGTCGCGGAAGCGCTCCGCGCGTTCGGCATGGCCGCGTTCGAGTGGAAGCTCGACGGCGCGCGCGTGCACGTGCACAAGTCGGGGACCGATGTGCGGGTCTTCACTCGCAGCCGCAACGATGTCACCGCATCCGTACCGGAACTCGTCGAAACGATCACCGGGGTATCCGCCCGAGAATTGATCCTCGATGGCGAGGTCATTGCGCTGCACGCAGGCGGCGCGCCACAGCCGTTCCAGGTGACGATGCGGCGGTTCGGGCGCACCGTCGACGTCGCGGCGATGCGCGCGACGCTGCCGCTATCGGTATTCTTTTTCGACTGCCTGCGCATTGACAGCGAGGATCTGACCGGTTCTCCGGCGACGCGCCGATTCGATGCGCTCGCCGCCGCGCTGCCGCCGGCAGTGCGGGTGCCGCGGATCGTGACCGGTGACGTGGCGGCTGCCGAAGCGTTTTACGATGACGCGCTTGCCCGCGGTCACGAAGGCGTGATGGCGAAGGCGCTCGACGCTCCGTACGAGCCGGGCCGGCGTGCTGCGACCTGGCTCAAGATCAAGCGCCTGCATACGCTTGACCTGGTCGTGCTGGCGGCCGAATG
>JAICVH010000218.1 GCA_025935435.1 Burkholderiales bacterium | reverse complement strand
CCGCGACCTGCGCGCGCAGCCACGTCGCCGATGTAGCGTACCAGTTGCCATGGACAAACGCGTGCTCGAGGAATTCGCCGCGCGCCTTCAGGTCGAGGAACGCGGGGACGTCGAGAAAATGATAGTGATGGCCTTCCGATTCGCCGGGACGCGGGGGTCGCGTCGTGTAGGAAACCGATAGTCGAATCCCAGGCTCGCGTTCGAGCAGCGCGTTCACCATGCTGCTCTTGCCGCCGCCCGAGGGCGCCGCGACGACGAACAGGCAGCCCGATGCGCCGGGGCTGCGGGTGGTGATGGTCATCGGCGAAACCCGGTGAGGCGAATGCGGCGCATCGCGCGAATCTTACCAATCGGGTGGCGTGGTATTGCGTGCAATCCGCCGCGGTTACCGCCAGCTCCGCGCGCGCCGTCACGGTCATGATCACCGGGGCGGCGCCGCGTCGACAAAAGATCGCCTAGACTGCACGAGCAACGACGCTCCGGGCGGCAACGGACTGCAGACATGCGAATAACGAAGATCGAAACGTTCAAGTTCTGGGTCGACTGGATGAACTGGCTGTTCGTCCGCATCGACACCGACGAAGGCCTGTCCGGCTGGGGCGAGGGCTCGCTGCACGGAGCGCTCGAGTCGGTCGAAACGGCGATCCGTGAATACGCACCGCATCTGATCGGCCAGGATCCGGCGGGGCCCGAACGTCACTGGCACCGGCTCTACCACGCGTGGCGCTGGCGCGGCGGTGCCGTGCTGCAGACGGCGCTGTCCGCGCTGGACATCGCGCTCTGGGATCTCGAAGGCAAGCGGCTCGGTGTCCCGGTTGCGCGCCTGCTGGGCGGCATATTTCGAACGAAGCTCCGCGGTTACGCGAGTCACTGGCTGCAAGGCGCGGATACACCGGAGCAGGCGTTCGACGGCGCGCAGGAAGCGGTGCGCCGCGGCTTCACCGCATTCAAGTGCCGGCCGTTCTCGTTCGAGGGATTGCGCGACAACACGGCGGGCGAAATGCGCAAGGCCGCTGCGTTGATCGAGGGGGCACGGGAAGGCGCCGGGCCGGACACCGACATCCTGATCGAATGCAGCGAGTTCCTGTCGCCGCGCACCGCGGTGATGCTGGACGAAGCGTTGCACCCCTTTCGTCCGGGCTGGTTCGAGGAGCCCATTCCGTTCGAGAATGCAAAGACGATGGCAGCACTCCAGCGCGATCTCCGCACGCCGATCGCGACCGGTGAACGGCTATTGTCGCGCTACGAATACCGCGAACTCCTCGAGAACGGGGGCTGCCGCATCGTGCAGCCCGATCTGATGCACGCCGGTGGCTTCTCCGAAATTCGCAGGATCGCTGCGCTCGCTGACATGTACAGTGTGCCGGTCGCGCCGCACAATCCGGGTGGGCCGGTGTGCACGGCCGCGGCCATGCATCTCGCCGCAGCGATCCCGAATTTTCACATTCTCGAGCAGATGGAACCGCAGCGCGCGCTCCGCGACCGTGCATCCACGGTGCCGATCCGTTTCGAGGATGGATACTTTCTGCTGCCGGAAGGCGCGGGGCTCGGCATTGAACCGAATCTCGACGTCCTGCGTGAGCATGCGTTCCGGCCGCAGCCGCGTACCGAGCGCACCGACACGTTGTATCGATAACGCAAGGAGGAAGACCATGAACCAACGCAGGTTCGCAACGTCGATCGCCGTCGCCGCGACGACGCTCGCGTGGACCGTCGTCGCTGCTGCACAGCAGCCGATCGTGCTGCAATGGCAAACGGCCAATCTGACCGAAAGCCAGTACGAACCGGTGTGGAAACAGACGATCGCCGAGTTCGAGGCGGCCAATCCGGGCATCAAGGTGGAACCGGTGCTCGTCGCGCGCAAGGATCATTGGACGAAGTTCGTCGCGGCCTCGCAGGCGAAGAAAGCCCCATGCATCGTCGCCGTGGACCTGACGACCGCCGCGTACAACGGCTACCTGCTGCCGCTCGACAAGTACTGGAATGCGGAAACGCCCGAGTTTCGCCGCGCGTGGACCGACGCGATGCTCGCGTCCGCAAAGTGGAAAGGCCAGTTATACGGCCTTCCGATCTGGGGCGGTACGTACGCCGAGATCTACAACCGTGACCTGGTCGTGAAGGCGGGTCTCGATCCGGCGAAGCCACCCAGGACGTTCGACGAATACGTCGCATGGGGCAGGAAGCTCACGGGTAGCGATCATTGGGCGACGGCGGTGCTTGGCGGCAAGACGGACACGACGACACGCGTGTTGCTGACCTGGATCTGGGCGAACGGCGGCGAGGCGTTCAACGCCGACATGACCGAAGCGACATTCGCGAAGAATCCGAAAGCGCTCGAAGCGATCAAGTTGTACCTGTCGTTCGCCGGGAAGACCGGCATCGCCGCGCCGGCGCCGACGACGACCAACTACCTCGAGCAAACGAACCTGTATGCGCAGGGCAAGATCGCGACGATGCGCAATGCCTACTGGGCGATCGCCAAGGTCGTTGGCGACAACCCGGCGATGACCGGCAAGTCGTTCGTCGCGCCGCTGCCGGCGAATGTACCGAACGCACCGACGCTTTCAACGGTGACCGCGTCAAGCATCTCCGCGTCGTGCGCCAATCCCGACGCTGCATGGAAATTCATCAAGTTCGACGCCGACCGCAAATGGTCGATCGCGCGTGCGAAGGTGGCAAACTGGATGCCGCTTCGCAATGATCTCGCCGACGATCCCGAGATCAAGGCCGATCCGCTGCTCGCGGAGTTCGTGCGCATCGGCCGCAATGCGCGTAGCTATCCGTTGCCGCACCCGGTTTGGGCCGAAATTGCGGCGAACGACATCGTCGATGCCGTGCAGAAGGCGCTGCTGACGCCCGACCGTACCGACGAGATCTTCAAGGAGCTCGATGCGCGGTTGACGAAAAAGCTGCGCGACATCTGACGTCGCGCGGCGCGAACGCGCTGCCGTTTCGTAGACGGATTCACCCGACCGATGACGCCGCGCCGTCGCCGCCGCGCCGGCGTCGCGTTCGTTGCGCCGACCGCGCTGTTCCTGGCGGCGATTGTCGTGTTTCCGCTCGGACACGCGTTCTGGACGAGCCTGCATCGCGTCCGGGGACTGAACGCAACGTTCGTCGGCTTCGGCAATTACGCACGACTGCTGGCGGACGAAGCGTTCTGGCATTCGCTCGGCGTGTCGTTTGCGTTCACCGCGAGCGCGGTCGCGCTCCATCTCGTCATCGGCCTCGCACTGGCGCTGGTCGTGAACGAGCTGCGCGTCGCGCGTACTTCGCTGCGCATCGTGTTCCTGACGCCGTGGATGGTTGCGCCAGCCGTCGGCGCGACGATCTGGCTGTGGCTGCTCGAGCCGCAGTTCGGCGTCGTCAACTACCTGCTGCGCACGGCGGGCTTGATCAGCGCGCCGGTTGCATGGCTCGGCGAGCCGGGGCCTGCGCTCGCATCGGTGATCGCCGTCGACGTCTGGCGCGGCGTGCCGTTCGTGATGCTGCTCATGCTGGCCGGACTGCAGACGATCCCCCTCGAACAGTACGAAGCAGCGTCGATCGATGGCGCTGGCGCTTGGACGCGCTTTCGTTACGTCACGTGGCCGAACCTGCGCTATATCGTCATCGTCGCGACGACGCTCGACGTCATCAACACGATCCGCCACTACGACATCATCGGCGTGATGACCGGGGGAGGCCCCGCGGGCGCGACGGAGGTGCTGCCGGCCCTGATCTTCAACACGGCGTTTCGCGGCAATCGCCTCGGCGAGGCGGCGGCGATCGGCGTCGCGCTGCTCGTCATCGTGCTCGTGCTCGCCGTCGTCTACGTTCGCACGGCGCGAATCGACGACGAGAGCGCGGCCCGATGAAAAGGTCGGCGCTGGGGCGGAGCGCGGCGCTATGGATCATCGCGATCGCGGCCGCCGCAGTGATGATCTTTCCGTTCTACTGGATGGTGAACACGTCGCTGAAACCAACGCCCGAGGTGTTCGCATCACCGCCGACGTTCATCTCGTCGCACTGGTCGCTCGACGCTTATCGTACGATTTTCGAGACGCGGTCGATCGGCCGCTATTTCGTCAACAGCCTGATCGTCGCCGTCGGCTCGACAGTGCTGTCCGTCGTGCTTGCCTCGCTCGCCGCCTACGGGCTGACGCGTTTCTTCCCGCGCGGTGCGACCCCGTTCGTCATGTTCCTGCTGTTCACCAAAATGCTGCCGGAAACGCTGCTGATCATTCCGTACTTCCGGCTGATGTCGGACGTGGGCCTGCTCAATACGCACGCGGCGCTCATCCTCGCCTATTCGTCGTTCGCGCTCCCGTTCTCGGTGTGGATGCTGATCGGCTTCTTTCGCTCGATTCCGCGCGAGATCGACGAAGCAGCGCGAATGGACGGCGCGTCGGTGCTGCAGACGTTCGCCCGCGTCATCCTGCCGCTCGCGCGTCCCGGCCTCGTCGCGGTCGCGTTGTTCACGTTCCTGATCGCGTGGAACTCCTACGTCTGGGCGCTGGTGCTGACCACCGACGCATCGATGTTCGTGCTGTCGGTCGGCATTGCGAACATGGTTGGCGAGTACCGCGTGCAGTGGAACGAGCTGATGGCCGCATCGGTCATCGCGGCGCTACCGGTGATGGTGCTGTACTCGCTGCTCGAGCGTCACCTGGTGAGCGCCATCACGGCGGGCGCGGTCAAAGGGTGAACGCGGGCAGATGCGGGGAGCTCGTGCGGGCCTGCGCTCGCTTCGCTCGCGCGCCGCGCTTACTCGAGGTTCTGCACCTGCTCGCGCATCTGCTCGATCAGCACCTTGAGCTCGAGCGAAACCTGCGACAGTTCGGCATCGACCGATTTCGAGCCCAGCGTATTCGCCTCGCGGTGCAGCTCCTGCGCGAGGAAATCGAGGCGCTTGCCCACGCTGCCGCCCTGCGCGAGTACACGCCGCATTTCGGCAACGTGCGTCGCGAGCCGCGCCACCTCTTCCGCGACGTCGATGCGCGTTGCGAACAGCGCGAGCTCCTGCTTGAGGCGCTCGTCGTTCGGCTCGAGCCCTGCTTCGCGCAGACGATTACCGAGCTTGTCCATGTACGCCGCGTGCAGCGCCGGCACCCGCGGTCCGACGCGGGCGAGCTGCGTTTCGATATCCGTGCAGCGCGCCTCGAGCACGCTGCGAAGCTTCGT
>JAICVH010000305.1 GCA_025935435.1 Burkholderiales bacterium | reverse complement strand
TGACGCGCTGATGGCACGTGCCGGTGCGGTGGGAGCTCGCATCGCGGCAGCAATGCTCGCTTCGCGCAGCGGGCCGGTTGTCGTGATCGCAGGCCCCGGCAATAACGGCGGTGACGCGTTTGTCTGCGCACGCGACCTTTGTGGACGTGGATGCGACGTGGTCGTTGTTACGGCGCACGGCGACCAGCGCTTGCCTGCGGACGCCGCGGCCGCCTGGCAGGCGCTGCAGACATCCGGCGCGCGCTTCGAGACGTCGCCGCCCCCGGGTCGGGCCGCGTTGATCATCGACGGACTGTTCGGCCTCGGCCTGACGCGCGCGCTTGGCCAACCTTATGCCGACTGGGTGGAATGGGCGAACGCGAATGGCGCGCCAATCCTCGCGCTCGATGTTCCGTCCGGGCTCGATGCGGCAACCGGTGTTGCGCATGCACCGACGATCACCGCGACCGCGACCGCAACCTTCATTGCGTTGAAGCCCGGGCTGCTGACCTGCGATGGACCCGACCACTGCGGCGAACTCTCCGTCCACGATCTGGGCATCGCGGACGCGCTGCCCGCTGCCGGGATCCGGCTCGAATGGCGGCCGCTGTCGCGCGCATTGCCATCGATTCTCGCGCGTCGCCAGCGCAAGTCGCACAAGGGAACGTTCGGACGTGCCTGCATCATCGGAGGCGCCGAGGGGCTCGTCGGCGCAGCGCTCCTTGCCGGGCGCGCCGCGCTGCGACTCGGTGCAGGACGCGTCGTCGTTGGATTGGCTGCGCGCAATCCGCCGCTCGTCGACTGGACGGCCGCCGAATTGATGCTGCGCGAGGCGGATGGCGTCGGCGACGATTTCGACGCGTGGGTGGTGGGACCCGGCCTTGGTGGTGGTGAACGCGCACAGGCCATCGTCGCGAAGGCAGCCGGTTGCGCGCAGCCGCTCGTCCTCGATGCCGACGCGCTCAACGCCGTTGCATTGAATCCCGCATTGCGCGATGCGATCGCGAACCGCGCGGCGCCCACGCTCGCGACGCCGCATCCTGCCGAGGCGGCGCGGCTTCTCGGCTGCAGCACGGCGGATGTGCAGGCGAACCGCGTGCACGCCGCCACGCGACTTGCAGGCACGCTGCGCGCGCAGGTCGTATTGAAGGGCACCGGCAGCATCATCGCGCGACCCGACGGCACGTTCGACGTCAATGCGAGCGGCAATCCGGCACTCGCGACGGCCGGCTCCGGCGACGTCCTGGCCGGAATGCTGGGCGCGCTGCTCGCGCAGGGCATCGATGCCGGGCAGGCGCTCCGCATCGGTGTGTGCCTGCACGGAGCGGCGGCCGATGCACTCGTCGCCGAGGGCATCGGCCCCTTGGGCGTCACGGCATCGGAATTGATCGATGCGTCGCGCGCGCTCGTCAACGAAGCGACGAGAAAACCCGCCAACCGCTGACCCCAGACATCGGTCAACGGTTTAGAGCGTGCCCCCGTCAGCGCGCCGCTGCTGGCCCTTCTTGTGTACGACCCTTCCTGAACCAGGTTCGCGTCAGGGCAACAGCAATGTCGACCCGGTCGTCTGCCGCGACTGCAACGCGCGGTGCGCGTCCGCCGCTGCGGCCAGCGGAAACGTCTGCCGCACGTCGGCCTTGATCTTGCCCGCACGGACCATGTCGAAGACCTCCTTCGCCATCGCGTTCAGCGAGGTTCGATCGGTCGCGTAGTTGACGAGCGTCGGACGCGTCGCATAGAGCGATCCTTTCTGCGCAAGCATGCCGAGATTGAAGGCCGCGACCGGCCCCGACGCGTTGCCGAAGCTGACGAACATTCCGCGCGGCGACAAACAATCGAGCGACGCCGGGAACGTGTCCTTGCCGACACCGTCGTAGACGACCGGAACGCCCTTCCCACCGGTGATTTCCTTGACGCGCTCGACGAAGTTCTCGCGCGTGTACACGATCGTGTGCGTGCAGCCGTGCTCGCGCGCGAGTGCGGCCTTTTCATCGGTGCTCGCGGTACCAATCATCGTGACGCCCAAGGCACGTGCCCATTGGCAGGCGATGAGTCCGACGCCGCCCGCCGCCGCATGGAACAGGATCGTTTCGCCGCCCTGCAACGGGTACGTCTGACGAATCAGGTACTGCACGGTCAGCCCTTTCAGCATGATCGCGGCCGCACTGCGGTCGTCGATGCCGTCGGGCAGCTTGATCAGCCGATCGGCGGGCACGATGCGCGCCGTGCTGTAGGCGCCGAGCGGACCGGTGCAAGAGCCGACGCGATCGCCCGGCTTGATCCAGTCGACACCGTCGCCGACCGCCTCGACGACACCGGCCGCCTCGTTACCGAGCCCCGTAGGCAACGGGAGCGGATACATGCCGCCTCGATGATAGGTATCGATGTAGTTGACGCCGATCGCCGTATGCCGGACGAGCGCCTGGCCGGGACCCGGCTCGCCGACGGCGACCTCCTCGAACGCCATCACTTCGGGGCCGCCGGTCGCGTGAATTCGAATTGCATGAGCCATGCTGCGTTCCTTGAAGTTGAGGTTTATCGCAAATGCGCACGCATGACGCGACGCCGGCCGAAACCGGCGGTCACGCGAAACGCCGAGCCGCTGCGGCTGCCGGATTGAAACCCCGGTTCGTGCAGCCAATCGTACCCCAGCAGGTCGTGGATGCGCCGCGTCTCGTGCATACGAACGAGGACGAGCGTGCGGTTCATGGCCTTGCCCACGCGAACCACGCACGCACGATCCAGATACCGATCAGCGTCAATGCAATCGAACCGATCACATGCAATGCAATCGCGAGCGCGCTCCACAACCACTCGCGCCGGAGGACGAGCGTCGTCACCTCCGCGGAAAACGTCGAGAACGTCGTGAGTCCGCCGAGAAAACCCGTCGTCACGAGCAACCGCAGCTCGGGTGCGAGCAACGCGTGACGCGTCATCAGTTCCATCGCGCAGCCGATCAGCAAGCCACCGATCAGGTTCGCTGCGACCGTCCCGAGCGGCACGGTGGGGAAAACCGGGTTCAGCGCGGATGCGAGTGCCCAGCGCAGCCACGCACCAGCTGCGGCGCCGCCGCCGACCGCGGCAATCGAGGTCCAGGAGGGCATGCGCGAATCGTCGAGCGGGACCCGCGCGTCACCGAATGAATTGGTCGACGTAGTCGGACCCGAGGCCGACGTCACGGTAATGCGCGCGACACATGGCGATCTTCGTGAACACGTCCTCGTAACCGATCTGCCTGTCGTCGTCATCCACGTAGATCATCGCGCCGGCGATGTTGAAGAACGTGATCATCTCCGCGCAATCGGCGGGGACCGTCAGCGTGTGCACCTCGCCTGGCGGCTCGAACACGAAGCTGCCTTCGTCGGCGATCCAGTCGTGCTCGAGGTATTTCCATCGGCCGCGAATCACGTATCCGACGACGATCATCGGGTGCCGGTGCCGCGAGAGAACGCCGGAGCGGCGCACGCGCAGCAGATTGCACCAGCCGCCCGTAACCGTATTCAGCAGCAGCGGACGGAACCATACGTCGTCCGCCTGCGGCACCCAGATGCGCTCGTCGGCCGGAATCGCGCGGACGGCGATTTCGGGCCGAATGCCCAGTGCAGGTGGGATCGCCGCGCTGTCGCCCTCGGCGCGGCCTGTTGGCTGCGCCTTCATCACACGATCAGCATTCGTGTCACGCCCCCGCGCATGTCACCCTTGCGCCTGCTTCGCCGCCGACGTCTGCTGCCGAAGCGAGGTGACGAGCGCGTCGATTTCGGCGCTCGCATCGCGCTCGCGCGGGAACGGCCGCCCCGCGCGGCGATACCAGTAGCGCGCGTTGCCCAGGTCACCTTCGAGCATGTGGACAATGCCGTGCGCCCAGCATCCCATGCCCGTGTTGTCGTTCTGCACGATCGCATGCGCCTTTGCCCAGTCGCCACGCTGCAGATGCCGGATTGCCGTGTTGAGCGCCATCTCTTCCTCCGGTTTCATCCCATCAGGTAACCGCCATCGACCGGCAACACGACGCCGGTGACGAACTGCGCCGCGGGCGAGCACAGAAATACCGCCGCACCGGCGATGTCGTCGGCCTCGGCCCAGCGCCCGAGCGGCGTGCGCGCGACGATTGCATCGCTC
>JAICVH010000621.1 GCA_025935435.1 Burkholderiales bacterium | reverse complement strand
TATCCCGACGGCGGCGCCGCCGCATTGAAGGATGCGCTGAAGGAGAGCCTCGCGCTGCGTGACGATTCGCAGGTGATCGTGGGCAACGGCTCCGACGAACTGATTCAGCTCATTACGGCCGCAGTCGCCGCACCCGGCGCCGTCGTGCTGGCACCGCAACCGTCGTTCGTCATGTACGAGCGCAATGCCATCATCTGCCAGGCGCGGTTCGTCGGCGTGCCGCTGACCGCTGACTTCGATCTCGACGTCGACGCGATGCTCGAGGCGATCGCGCGGTACCGCCCGGCGCTCGTCTGGTTGCCGTTCCCCAACAACCCGACCGGTAACCTTTTCGACGCCGCTGCCATCGAGCGCATCATCCGCGCGGCTCCGGGTCTTTGCGCAATCGACGAGGCGTACTACGCGTACGCCGACGCGACGTTTTTGTCGCGCGTCCACGATTTTCCCAACATCATCGTCGTGCGCACGGTGTCGAAGATTGGCATGGCCGGTTTGCGGCTCGGCTACGCCGTCGCAGATGCCGCGTGGATCGACGAGTTGGAGAAGATCCGTCCCCCGTACAATGTCAATGGCCTGACACAGGCGGCGGTGCCCGTGCTGTTGCGCCACGCGGACGTCCTCACGCAGCAGGCGGCGGCGATCCGCGACGAGCGCGCGCGACTGTCGTCGGCGTTGGCAGAGCTTCCGGGCGTGCGCGTCTTCGCCACGCAGACGAATTTCATTCTCGCGCGCGTACCGGACGCCGGCGCCTGGTTCGAAGTGCTGCGTGAGGCGCACATCATGGTGAAGAACCTCGACGGCTGGCATCCATTGCTCGCGAACTGCCTGCGCATCACCGTCGGCACGCCGGCCGAGAACGACGCGCTGCTCGCCGTGCTGGCGCGCACCGGCCGCGCGCTCGCCAGCTTTCCGCAGAAGGATCGTGCATGAACGCACCGATGGAATTGCCCGTCCGCACCGCACAGGTCGAGCGCCGGACTGCGGAGACGGAAATCACCGTTCGGCTGACGATCGACGGCACCGGCCGCACTAAGCTCGCGACCGGTATCGCATTTCTCGATCACATGCTCGATCAGGTCGGACGGCATGCGCTGTTCGATCTCGATATCAGCGCCAGGGGCGACCTGCACATCGATGCGCATCACACCGTGGAGGACGTCGGCATCACGTTCGGGCAGGCATTCAAGCGCGCGATGGCCGACAAGAAGGGCATTCGCCGGTACGGGCATGCCTACGTGCCGCTCGACGAAGCGCTCTCGCGCGTCGTGCTGGACCTGTCCGGGCGGCCTGGAATCGAGTATCACGTGCCGTTCGCGCGAGCGCTCGTCGGCACGTTCGACGTCGACCTGATTCACGAGTTCTTCCAGGGTTTCGTCAACCACGCGCTGGTGACGCTGCACGTCGACAATCTGCGCGGCAGCAATGCCCATCACCAGGCGGAGACCGTTTTCAAGGCGTTTGCGCGTGCGCTGCGGATGGCGTGCGAACGGGACCCGCGCTCGGCAGGCGACGTGCCGTCGACGAAAGGGACGCTCTAATCGACCGATGGACGTTGCGGTCGTCGATTACGGAATGGGAAACCTGCGTTCGGTCGCCAAGGCACTCACGCACGTCGCACCCCAGGCCTCGATCACCGTCACGTCCGACGCCGACGTCATCCGGCGGGCGGCACGCGTCGTTCTGCCGGGACAAAGCGCAATGCCGGACACGATTGCGCATCTGGATGCGAGCGGCCTGCGCGACGCGGTGCTCGAATGTGCGATGAAGCGGCCGTTTCTCGGCGTGTGTCTCGGCCTGCAGATGCTGTTCGAGACGAGCGAGGAAGGACCCACGCGCTGCCTGGGCGTGATCCCGGGCCGCGTCGAGCGCTTCCGCGATGAGGCGATGGCGTCTGCGTCCGGCGAGCGCCTGAAAGTGCCGCACATGGGATGGAGCCCCGTGCGCCAGACGCGCGAACATCCGCTGTGGCGCGGTATCGAGGACGGCGAACGATTCTATTTTGCGCACAGCTACTGTCCGGTGCCTGCCGACCCGAGCGTCACCGCCGCGACCGCCTGCTATCCAGCGTCGTTTACTTGTGCCATAGCCAGGGCTAATATCTTCGCCGTGCAATTCCATCCGGAAAAAAGCCAGCGCGCCGGCCTGCGGCTGCTCGCCAACTTCGTCG
>JAICVH010000386.1 GCA_025935435.1 Burkholderiales bacterium | reverse complement strand
TGCGTTCCAGCAGCTCGACCGCCTGGCGCCGGCGGGCAAGGAATCGACGAAGCCCTGGCTCGTGGACCGCCTGTTGCGACATTTGCTCACCGATCTCACCGGCAACACGCATCGCGCCGAATTCTCGATTGACAAGTTGTATTCGCCCGATTCGCCGACCGGACGGCTCGGGTTGCTCGAATTTCGCGCGTTCGAAATGCCGCCGCACTACCGGATGGCGGCCGTGCAGATGCTGCTGCTGCGAGCACTCGTCGCGCGCTTCTGGCGCACGCCGTATCGCGGCGAACTGATTGCCTGGGGCACCGCGCTGCACGACCGCTGGCTGCTGCCGCATTTCGTCGCCGCCGATCTGCGGGATGTGGTCGCGGATCTGCGGCGTGACGATTACACGTTCGCAACCGAGTGGTTCGACCCGTTCATCGAGTTCCGCTTTCCGCGCTTCGGAAGCGTTACGTACGACGGCATCACGCTGGAATTGCGCCAGGCGATCGAACCTTGGCACGTCCTGGGTGAAGAGATCGGAACCTCGGGCGCGGCGCGCTTCGTCGACTCGTCGGTGGAGCGCCTGCAGATGAAGGTCACCGGCATGACCAGCAACCGGCACGCGGTTGTGTGCAATGAGCGTGCGCTGCCGCTGACGCCAACCGGCGTGCCGGGGGAGTACATCGCCGGCGTGCGCTTTCGTGCGTGGAGCCCGGCGTCGGCGCTGCATCCGACGATTCGCGTGCAGGCGCCGCTGCGTTTCGCGCTCGTCGATCGCTGGTCGCAGCGCGCGCTCGGCGGCTGTACCTACCATGTGATCCATCCGGGCGGCCGCAATTACGAGACGTTTCCGGTGAATGCCAACGAGGCGGAGGCGCGGCGGCTGGCGCGTTTCTGGGCGCACGGTCATCCGCCCGGCCCCGTGAACGTGCACGACGAGCCGCCGAACCCCGCACTGCCGACGACGCTGGACTTGCGTTGGCGGGCGAGCGGGGATCGCGGGTAGGGCCTCGAGCATCGAGCATCGGGGATCGAGGATCGGTCGAGGATCGAGTCGGGATCGGCGATTGAGGGTTGAGGATCGAGGATCGACGATGTCCATTCGCACGCGCTTCGCCCCCAGCCCTACGGGTTTCCTGCATCTCGGCAACATTCGCTCGGCGCTCTTCCCATGGGCGTTCGCGCGCCATCACGGCGGCACGTTCATTCTGCGCATCGAGGATACCGACCAGGAGCGCTCCACGCGCGAAGCGGAGCAGGCGATCGTCGATGCGATGGCGTGGCTCGGCCTCGATTACGACGAGGGCCCGTACTACCAGATGCAGCGTATCGACCGCTATCGCGCGGTGCTGCAGGACATGCTTGCGCGCGGCCTTGCGTATCGCTGTTACACGTCGCCTGCCGAACTCGAGGCGTTGCGCACCGAGCAGATGGCGCGCGGCGAGAAGCCGCGCTATGACGGCCGCTGGCGTCCGGAGAACGCGGCGAATCGCAGGCCGCCAGACGGCGTGGCACCTGTTTACCGCTTTCGCAACCCTGATGACGGCGTCGTCGCCTGGCACGATGCGGTGAAGGGACCGATCGAGATCAGCAACGGTGAACTCGACGATCTCGTGATCGCACGCGCGGACCTCTCACCGACGTACAACTTCTGCGTCGTCGTCGACGACATCGACATGCGGATCACGCACGTCATTCGCGGGGACGATCACGTCAACAACACGCCGCGACAGATCAACATCATGCGCGCGCTCGGCGCGATACCGCCGGTGTACGCCCACCTGCCGACGGTCCTGACCCAGACCGGCGAAAAGCTTTCGAAGCGTTATGGGGCGCGGGGCATCCTGCAATATCGCGACGACGGCTACCTGCGCGAGGCCGTCGTCAACTACCTCGCACGGCTCGGCTGGGCGCATGGCGACGACGAAGTGTTCGATGTCGATCAATTCGTCGCCTGGTTCGATCTCGACGGGTTGACGTCGTCGCCCGGTCGCTTCGACCCCGACAAACTGAAATGGCTTAACCACGAACATCTGAAGCGACTCGCGCCGGACGCGTTGGCGGAGCGGCTTGCGCCATTCCTCGCCGCGGCGGGCATCGGTACGGCTTCCGGACCACCGGTATCGCGCGTCGCCGCGCTGTTGCGCGATCGTGCGCCGACGCTCGTCGACATGGCGGAGGCTGCGCGCTATTTTTATCAGGCGCCGCCGGTGGATCGGGCAATGCTCGCGGGTCAGATCGGCCCGGCGAACCGCAAGCCGCTCGACGAACTGCTGGGCGAATTCAAGGACGTCGACTGGAACCGCAATGCGATCGGCGCGGCGATCAAGGGCAACGCCGCTCGCAACGGGCTCAAACCCGCACAATTGATGATGCCGCTTCGCGCGCTGGTTGCAGGTACGCTCGGCACGCCCGCGATCGACGCCGTGCTCGAACTCGTCGGTCGAGACGCGACGCGTGCGCGAATGACGGCGGGCTTGATGAACGAATAGGCGGCGTCAGTCGGGTCGATCAAGCCGTTTCCAAAGTCGACGCCGACCTTGCTGGTCCAGGCGTTGTAAACCGCGCAATCGCACGCATTGCGTGACGCCTGCGTGCCCGTGCGCGCTTGGTCGGATCGACGACGTTCCGGTAAAATACGAATTTCCGGAACTGGCCAGCCATGACCAAGTTCGTGTTCGTGACCGGTGGCGTCGTTTCCTCGTTGGGGAAGGGCATCGCCGCCGCGTCGCTCGCCGCGATCCTCACGTCCCGCGGCGTCCGCGTTACCAATCTCAAGCTCGATCCGTACATCAACGTTGACCCGGGGACGATGTCGCCGTTCCAGCACGGCGAAGTGTTCGTTACCGATGACGGTGCCGAGACCGATCTCGACCTCGGCCACTACGAGCGCTTCACCGATGTCCGGATGACGAAGCGCAACAACTTCACGACCGGCCAGATTTACGAAAACGTCATCCGCAAGGAGCGTCGCGGCGACTACCTCGGCGGCACCGTGCAGGTGATTCCGCACATCACCGACGAGATCAAGGGCTGGATTCAGAGCGGTGCGGGTGACGCCGAGGTTGCCGTCGTCGAAGTTGGCGGCACCGTGGGCGACATCGAATCGTTGCCGTTCCTCGAAGCGATCCGGCAGATGGGCATCACGCTCGGCCGCGATAACGTCTGCTACATCCATCTGACGCTCGTGCCGTTCATTCCCACCGCCGGCGAGATGAAGACCAAGCCGACGCAGCATTCAGTCAAGGAACTGCGCGAGATCGGCATCCAGCCGGACGTCGTGCTGTGTCGGGCGGACCGCCCGATTCCCGAAGGCGATCGCCGCAAGATCGCGCTTTTCACCAACGTGCCGGCGGAGGCGGTGATTCCGGCGCTCGACACCGATTCGATCTACAAGATTCCGTTGGCGCTGCACCGTGAGGGACTGGACGTCATCGTCTGCCGCAAGCTCGCGATCGAGCCGCCGCCCGCAGACCTGTCGACATGGCATCGGCTGGTGGAGGCGCTCGAGCATCCGGAACGCG
>JAICVH010000578.1 GCA_025935435.1 Burkholderiales bacterium | reverse complement strand
GTCAAGACCGTGCAGAACGTCAAGACCGGCGAAGTCCGCGAGATTGCACGCGAGCCTGCGTCGCGCCTCAACGTCAAGCCCGAGCACCTGACGTTCATTCGCAACGCGCTCGTCGGCGTAAACAAGGAAGGGACGAGCGCGGCGGCCTTTCGCAATGCCCAATACGTGAGCGGCGGCAAGACCGGCACGGCGCAGGTGTTCTCGCTAAAAGGAGAGAAGTACTCCGAGCATCGCGTCGACGAGCGCCTGCGCGACCACGCGTGGTTCGTCGCCTATGCGCCTGCCGACCGCCCGCGCATCGCGCTCGCGGTGCTGGTCGAGAACGGGGGCTTCGGCGCGCAGGCGGCCGCGCCGATTGCGCGCAAGGTGCTCGACCACTTCCTGCTCGGCAAGACCGAACCGGGTGCGGCGCAGGTCGTTCCCGGCAGCGACGACGAAGGCGACTGAGCTACGCGAGCGATGGGCGGCTTCATTCAACGCGCATGGGAAGTGCTGACGCGTCGGATCGATTCGATGCTGTTCGCGTGTGCGATCTCGATCGTCGGTGTCGGCCTCGTCACGTTGTTCTCGGCAGCGGACCAGAGCATCGCGCGCGTCACGAGTCAGGCGCTGAGCCTGTCGTTCGCAATCGTGCTGATGTGGATCTTCGCGAACATCGCGCCGCAGACGCTCGCGCGTGCGGCGGTGCCGCTTTATACGCTGGCGGTCGCAATGTTGATCGGCGTCGCGCTGTTCGGCGTGGTGGTCAACGGCTCGCGGCGCTGGCTGAATCTCGGCGTCGCGCGCTTCCAGCCGTCGGAGCTGATGAAGATCGCGCTGCCCTTGATGCTCGCGTGGTACTTCCAGAAGTTCGAAGGCCGTATCCGCTGGAAGGACTTCGTCGTCGCGGCGATCCTGATCGTCGTCCCCGTCTATTTGATCAAGCGGCAGCCCGATCTGGGGACGGCGTTGCTGATCGCGGCGTCGGGGTTCTACGTGCTGTTCCTCGCCGGTCTCTCGTGGAAAGTTATCACGGGGCTCGTCGCGGTGGCGGCGGCCGTCGGACCGATGGTGTGGTCACACCTGCATGACTATCAGCGCGAGCGCATTCTCACCTTCCTCGATCCCGGACGCGACCCGCTCGGCGCCGGGTATCACTCGATGCAGGCGTCGATTGCCCTCGGCTCCGGGGGCATCGTCGGCAAAGGATGGCTGAACGGCACGCAGACGCATCTCGATTTCCTGCCGGAGCGGCATACCGATTTCATCTTCGCCGTGTTCGGCGAGGAATTCGGGCTGGTCGGCGCCGCGGTGCTGCTCGTGCTTTATCTGCTGCTGATCGGGCGGGCGATGATGATCACGGCGAATGCGTCGACGCTGTTCGCGCGCCTGCTGTCCGGCGCGATCACGCTGATGTTCTTCACCTACGCCTTCGTCAACATGGCGATGGTGAGCGGGCTCCTGCCCGTCGTCGGCGTGCCGCTGCCGCTGGTGTCGTATGGCGGAACGGCGATGATTTCACTGTTCATCGGCCTCGGCATCCTGATGAGCGTGCAGGCGCATCGGAAGCTCGTGCGGACGTAGCCGCCGCGGCGGGCGATGGGCGTGAGCGGCGGGGGTCGGGGCGAGCCGCGACCACGGGGTGTGTCAGGCGCGTGACCTCACGGGCGCGAGGACGCCTCCACAGTGATCGCGGTCTTCACCGAATTCGCGATGTAGCACGCGTGGTGCGCCTCGTCGTGCATCGCTGCGATATCCGCGCTCGACGGCGGATGCTCGCCACTGAACGCGATGCGTGGTCGCAGCACCACGCGCGTCATCGACATCCGGCCGTCGCCATCCCGTTCGAGGAAGCCCTCCGCGTCGTCGACGTAGTCATCGATGCGATGGCCACGCTTGGCGGCGATCGCCAGGAACCACAGCATGTGGCAACTCGACACGGACGCGACGAACGCTTCCTCGGGATCGACACCGGTGGGATCCGACATCGGTACCGGCACCGAATGCGGGGATGCGGATCCCGCGACGACCGCGCCTCCATCGAATCGCCAGGTGTGACGACGGCTGTAGCGGAGATCGGTGTACGGCTGTTCGCCGCGCTGCCACGCGACGTTGGCGGTATGGCGTGACATGAAGTCAGTTGGGATTGCGCGCGCGGATCGTCCACGAGCTCGAGTCCATCCACACGCCGTCGTCTCTCGCGTGGCGCGCGAGTTCATCACGCAATGCTGCGACGATTTCGTGGTGGCGCGCTTCCGCGAGGGCCCCTGCTTCGCGAACCATCTCCCCAGCCGGTCCGAGTGCGAGCTGGAACGCCACCGCCTGCTCGGCATCGCGGCCGATCATGACCGGCCCGTCGACACGCTCGAACGACGCATCGGTGAAACCCGCTGCCGCGAGTTGCGCCGAAACGATCTCGGGATTCGCCATCGAAAACGGCCCGGGT
>JAICVH010000754.1 GCA_025935435.1 Burkholderiales bacterium | reverse complement strand
GCGAGCACCTGTCGCACCGACATCGACGGTGGAATCGTGATCGGATCCTTGACGACGCCGCTTTCGAAACGCTTGACCTTCGCGACTTCGGCCGCCTGTCGCGCCGGCGTCATGTTCTTGTGCACGATGCCGAGCCCACCTTCCTGCGCGATGCCGATCGCGAGGCGCGCTTCGGTCACCGTATCCATCGCCGCCGATAGCAGCGGGATGTTCAACGTGATCGAACGGGTGAGCCGGGTGACGAGCGAAACGTCGCGGGGAACGACGAGGGAGTGGGCAGGAACGAGTAGAACGTCGTCAAACGTCAGGGCCTTGCGGACGACACGCATTCATTTCTCCAGTCGCAAAGATCGATTATACCGGGGCGTCACGAAGCGACTTCGCGCCGAAAATCAGCGGTCATGACGCGTCCAACCGCGACCCGGGCTGAGGCGGGCCGTCGTCGCGGCGCGACAACGCGGCGGCTCCGACGCGGGTTCCCCCGGTGAATGATTGACGGGGGCCGCCGCGACCGGTAACTTGCCATTGTCATAAATCGCGGCCGGATCTCCCATGCCCAGGAACAAGACGTTGGTCGCCGCCTGCCTCGCCGGCCTCGTTTGCACGCTGCCGGCAACGGCCGCCATGTACAAGTGGACCGATGCGCAGGGACGGACCGTCTACTCCGACCAGCCGCCGCCGACGAACGTGAAAAGCGAACAGGTGCGCCCGCCGCCCCCGCCCGCCAATCCGAATGCCGCGAAGGAGCTCGCGCAGCGCGAGGCCGACTACCGCAAGCGCCAGACGGACACTGCGGAAGCGGCGAAGAAGGCTGAAAAGGATCGCGCCGACAACGCACAGCGCGCGGAGAACTGCGCACTCGCGAAGATTCAATTACGCCAGCTCTCCGAGAGTCAGCTCGCGATGTACCGGTACAACGAGAAGGGTCAGCGCGAAGTGATGGACGACGACGCACGCGGGCGCGAGCGCGCCCGCATCAATACGTACATCCGCGACAACAAGTGCCCGGCGTAACGCCGTCGCGCTATTTCTTTTCGAGCGTCGCCTGGTTGATCTTGACGTCGCCTTCGGCCTTGAGCGCGCCGAGGTAGGCGGTCATCAGCTCGCGTCCGATTTCGCTGCTGACCCGTGTGCCGGCAGATTGCAGTTTCGCCGCGTCGGGCGCCGGCGCGTCGATGACGTTCTCCACCTTGTAGATCGAGAAGCCGCCGCGCTCGTTCACCGCGCCTGAATACGCGGGCAGCTTGCGCGCGTCCGCGTCGAAAATCGCCTTCAGCGCGTCGGGCGTGAAACCCGGCTGCGTGTCCCGGCGCGTTACCGTCACCGGCTTGCCGAACACCACGCCCGCTTCGCGTTCCTTCCCCTGCTCGAGCAGCGCGAGCTTCTCGCGTCCGGCCTTCTGCGCCATCTCGCTCGCCGCCGCGCGCGTCAGTTGCTGGCGAATCTCGTCCTGTACGTCGGCAAGCGGGCGCGGCGCCGCCGGCTTGTATTCGATCATCCGACCTGCGATCAGCACGTTCGGACCGACTTCCATCGCTTCGGTGTTCCGTTTGCTCGACAGCGATTCCGGCGAGAAAAGCGCCT
>JAICVH010000010.1 GCA_025935435.1 Burkholderiales bacterium | reverse complement strand
GGCGTATTCGCCGCAGCATCGCACCGACGCGTTGCAGCGTGCGCACGCGGCGATTCCGGCGGTGTACGCCGAGGCGGCGTGATCCCGCCTTTCGTGGGAGCGGCGGCAGCCGCGATGCGTCGCTCGTGTGCGATCCGCAGGACCGCGTCGCAACTCACGCCGCTCCCACCAAGCCGCTATCGCGCGAATCAGACCTGCGTGGCGCCGCCCATGTAGGGCTGGAGCACCTCGGGCACGGTGATCGTGCCATCGGCGTTCTGGTAGTTCTCCATCACCGCGATCAGCGCGCGGCCCACCGCGACGCCCGAGCCGTTGAGCGTGTGCACGGGCTCGGGCTTGCCGGTCGCGGGGTTGCGCCAGCGCGCCTGCATGCGCCGTGCCTGGAACGCCTCGCAGTTCGAGCACGACGAGATCTCGCGATAGGTGCCCTGCGACGGCAGCCACACCTCGAGGTCGTAGGTCTTGGTCGCGGCGAAGCCCATGTCGCCGGTGCACAGCAGCATGCGGCGGTACGGCAGGCCCAGCTTCTCGAGCACCACCTCGGCGCAGCGCGTCATGCGCTCGTGCTCGGCGTAGCTGTCGGCCGGCTTCGCGATCGAGACGAGCTCGACCTTCTCGAACTGGTGCTGGCGGATCATGCCGCGCGTGTCCTTGCCGTAGCTACCTGCTTCCGAGCGAAAACAAGGCGTTTGCGCAGTCAGCTTGATCGGCAGTGCGTCGGCCGCAAGGATCTCGTCGCGAACAGAGTTCGTCAGCGTGATCTCGGAGGTGGAAATGAGGTATAGCCGGCTGTCGTCGTCCGCGGCGCCCCCCTTCTGCACGCTGAACATGTCCGCCTCGAACTTCGGCAACTGCGTCGTCCCGATCAGCGTCGACGCGTTGACGATGTACGGTGTGTAACACTCGGTGTAGCCGTGCTCCTGCGTGTGCGTATCGAGCATCAGTTGCGCAAGCGCGCGGTGCAGCCGGGCGAGATCGCCGCGAAGGAAGGTGAAACGCGCACCGGACAGCTTCGATGCGGTCGCGAAGTCGAGCAGTCCGAGCGTCTCGCCGAGGTCGGTGTGGTCGCGGACCGCGAAGTCGAACGTCCGCGGCGCACCGTGCCGACGCACTTCCACATTGTCTTCCGCCGAGCGGCCCAGCGGCGTCGACGCGTGCGTGACGTTCGGAAGTTCGAGCAGGAAATCGCGTAGGTTCGCCTGGACGCTGTCGAGTTCGCGTTCGAGCGCTTTCAGTTCATCGCCGAGACCGGCGACGTCGCGAAGCATCGGCGCGGTGTCTCGACCCCCACCCTTTGCGATACCGACCTCCTTCGACAGCGCGTTGCGCTTCGCCTGCAATTCCTGCGTGCGTGTCTGAATGCGCTTGCGCTCGCGCTCCAGCGCTTCGAAGCGCGCGCCGTCGAGCGTAACGCCGCGCGTCGCGAGGTTAGCCGCGACACCGGATAGATCGTTGCGCAGCGCATTGATGTCGAGCATCCAACGATTCTATCAGCCGACGTCGCACGTTCGACGCGAAACTCGGCACGGTGAACGTCGTGCGCACGCCGGGCTTGCGCTTCACTCCTCTTCGGCTGGCGGCGCACGCTTGCCACCGGCGGCCTCGTCCTGTGCTCGCAGTGCACGCAGGCGCTCCGCGATGCGGGCTTCGACGCCGCGCTCGGTCGGCTCGTAGAACGTCACGTCCGGCATGCCGTCGGGCAGATACCGCTCACCCGCCGCATACGCTTCCAATTCATCGTGCGCGTACCGGTAGCCCTTGCCGTAACCTAGCCCCTTCATCAGCCGCGTCGGCGCGTTGCGCAGGCGCAAAGGGACCGGACGCGAACCATCCTCGCCGATGAACGCTCGCGCCGCGCCGTACGCGGTATACACGGCGTTGCTCTTGGGAGCGGCGGCGAGATAGATGACGCATTGCGCGAGCGCGAGCTCGCCTTCCGGCGAACCAAGGCGCTCGTACGTCGCGACCGCGTCGAGCGCCTGCGTCAGCGCTCGTGGATCGGCGAGACCGACGTCTTCGCTCGCCATGCGGATCAGGCGCCGACCCACGTACAGAGGGTCGGCGCCGCCATCGAGCATCCGACACATCCAGTACAGCGACGCATCCGGATCGGAACCGCGAACGGCCTTGTGGAGCGCGGAAATCTGGTCGTAGAACGCGTCGCCGCCCTTGTCGAAGCGGCGGATGCTTTTCGCGATCGTATCCTCGACAAACACGACATCGATCGTGGTCCTGCCCGCTTCACCGGCCGCTACAGCCAGCTGCTCGATGACGTTGATGAGCCGCCGTCCGTCGCCGTCGGCGTAATTGACGAGCGCATCGCGCGCCGCATCGTCGACGATGGCAGCGGGCATCGCGACTTTCGCCGCCCGGTCGAGCAACTCGCCAAGCTCCGGCGCCGACAGCGGGTGCAGCACGTACACCGATGCGCGCGACAGCAACGCGCTGTTGACTTCGAACGACGGATTCTCGGTCGTCGCGCCGATGAACGTGAGCACGCCGCGCTCGACGTAGGGAAGGAACGCGTCCTGTTGCGCCTTGTTGAAGCGGTGCACTTCGTCGACGAAGAGGATGGTCGCCCGACCGAACTGCTCGCGCGCAAGCTCGGCGCGCGCGACCGCATCGCGGATATCCTTGACGCCCGCGAGCACGGCTGAAACTGCGACGAAATCCGCGTTGAACGCGTCGGCCATCAACCGCGCAAGCGTCGTCTTGCCGACACCAGGCGGACCCCACAGGATCATCGAATGGGGCTTGCCCGCGGCGAATGCGACAGCCAGCGGCTTGCCCGGGCCGAGCAGATGTCGCTGACCGATGACCTCGTCGATCGTCTTGGGTCGCAGCCGCTCGGCGAGCGGGGTCAATGGCCCGTCGACGGTTGCAAAAAGGTCGGGCATTGGCGTACGACCCTTCGTTCGAGCAAGCGGGCGCTCGGGACCCCGTCAACCCATCATTGACCGACGACGTCGGCGCCTTTCGGCGGCGTGAACTGAAACGTTTCCAAAGGGAGCTTCGGGTTGCGCTGCATGTCGCCGAAAGTCAGTTCCGTCGTCTGACCGAATGCGTCGGTCAATTGCATGCGCCGCGGCAGGTTGTCGGTGAAGCCCAGGCGAATGCGCGTGAACTGCGATTCAGCGGACTTGGGCGTCGCGTCGACGTATTGGAGGCCGTCGCCCTCGCCGCCCGCCACCAACGTGAAGTTCTTCTCCAGTGCGTTGTCACCTGCGAGCAGCGCGGCAGGCGTTGCGCCGAGCGCGGCGTCGAGCTTGCGCACGATCACCTGATTGAGATCGCGATCGTAGACCCAGACCTTGTCGCCGTCGCCGACAATTACCTGGTCGAAGGGTTTGTCGTACGTCCAGCGAAACTTTCCCGGGCGCTGGAACGCGAACGTTCCCGCCGTCGTCTGCGTCGTCCGCTTGTCCTTGTTGACGACGACCTGGCGAAACGAACCCTGCGCGCTTTGCGTACCTTCCAGGAATGCGTGCAGCTGGTCGAGTCCGGATGCCGTCGCCATCGACGCCAGCGTTCCCCATGCAAACGCGATGCAGCCAAGGCGGCGTGCAGTCGCGACGCGACGCGTGCAAGGCGCCGTCATCGTGGCGCGCCCTGCTCGGTACCCGGAATGTTCGCAAAGCAGTTGCCGACGCGATCGAGCACGACGTACGTGTGTGTCAAGCCGCTCCAATCGCGTCGGCCGTCGCGCACGCGATATTGATGAAAGTAGATCCGCCAGGAACCGATCGCAAACTCGGGCAGTACGTCACAACCGCTGACGAAAGCCGTAGGGCCGCAGAAATCGGCCGGTAGCAATGTGCGCGCGCGCTCGATCACCTGTGCTTCGGTCAGCACGGCGGCGTTTGGTTCCCGATCGCGCGGACAGTAGCGGTCGCCCTCGCGCAAGACTTCGATCGGCCCCGCCTGCGCAACGGTGCTCGTCAGGCCCAACACGACGATCGAGCGCCAAAGCTGCGCGCGGAACGACCGTAGCGGATTCAAGCGTCCTTGCCGGCGGGCACGAGCACTTCGCGGTTGCCGTTGGTCTGCATCGGCGACACCATCCCGGCGCGTTCCATCTGCTCGATCAAGCGCGCCGCGCGGTTGTAGCCGATGCGCAAGTGGCGCTGCACGAGCGAGATCGACGGGCGCCGCGTCTTCAGCACGACGGCGACCGCCTGGTCATACATCGGATCGGCCTCGACATCGGGGCCATCGACACTTGCCGTCTCGTCGCCATCGGTTGCAATACCGCCGTCGAGGATGCCTTCGATGTACTGCGGCTCGCCCTGCGCTTTCAGGTGCTCGACGACGCGATGCACCTCGGCGTCGGAAACGAATGCGCCATGCACTCGCCACGGATGCCCGGTTCCCGGCGGCAGGTACAGCATGTCGCCCTGGCCGAGGAGCGCTTCGGCGCCCATCTGGTCGAGGATCGTCCGCGAATCGATCTTGCTCGCGACCTGGAACGCGATGCGCGAGGGAATGTTTGCCTTGATCAGGCCCGTGATCACGTCCACCGACGGCCGCTGCGTGGCGAGGATCAGATGAATGCCGGCGGCGCGTGCCTTTTGCGCAATGCGTGCGATCAGCTCCTCGATCTTCTTGCCCGTAACCATCATCAGATCGGCAAGCTCGTCGACGACGACGACGATCAACGGCATTTCTTCGAGCGGCTCCGGCGCATCGGGCGTCAGCGTGAACGGATTGGTCAACGCATTGCCTGCCTTTTTCCCCTCCGCAACCTTGGCGTTGTAACCCGCGAGGTTGCGCACGCCCAGTTGCGACATCAGCTTGTAGCGCCGCTCCATTTCGCCGACGCACCAGTTGAGCGCGTTCGGCGCGAGCTTCATGTCGGTGACGACCGGTGCCAGCAAATGCGGTATGCCGTCGTACACCGACAATTCGAGCATCTTCGGATCGATCAGGATCAGGCGCACCTGCCGCGGCTCGGCCTTGTAGAGGAGCGACAGGATCATTGCGTTCACTGCGACCGACTTGCCGGAGCCGGTAGTCCCTGCGACGAGCAGATGGGGCATGCGCGCGAGATCGGCGATGGCGGGCTTGCCGGCGATGTCCTTGCCGAGCGCGAGCGTCAGTGCTCCGGGCGCATCGTTGTATGTCGTCGACGCCAGGATCTCCACCAGTTTCACGACCTGGCGCCGCGGATTCGGCAGTTCGAGCGCCATGCATGATTTGCCGGGAATCGTTTCGACGACGCGGATCGACACGACCGACAACGCTCGGGCGAGATCCTTGACGAGATTGACGATCTGCGCGCCCTTGACGCCGACTGCCGGTTCGATCTCGTAACGCGTGATTACCGGACCGGGATACGCGGCGAGCACTTTGACCGACACACCGAAATCGGCGAGCTTGCGCTCGATCAGCCGCGACGTGAATTCGAGCGTCTCCGCGCCGACCGTTTCGGTGCTGGGCGGCGCATCCTCGAGCAGAGAAAGCGGCGGCAGCGGCGAATCGGGCATGTCGGTGAACAGCGGCCGCTGTTTCTCGCGCGTCGCGCGCTCGGACCTGGCGACCGCGGTGACGGCGGGCACGACGATCACCGGTTCGCGCACCGCGGGATCCTCACGCAGGTGTTCCAGCGCGAGTTCGCGTTCCGCCGCGTGCGCATCGCCAATCCGACGTTCGAGTGCCTGCTCGCGGCGGTGACGCGCGCGAGCGATCAACGCCTCGACCCCGGTGCCGATGTGCTCCATGACCCGCAGCCAGGACACCCCAAAGAGCAGCGACGTCCCGACCGCGAACAACGCGAGCAGCAGCAGCGTCGCACCGTTGAAGCCGACGCCGCGCGACAGGCCGTGTCCGATCGCATCTCCGAGGGCACCACCGGGTGCAAGCGGCAACGACGCGGGCAGACGCCACAGACGAATCGCTTCGAGCGCGGCGCTCGAAACGAGCACCAGCGCAAAACCGATTGCGCCGAGAACCAGCGGATGATCGCTCGCCTGATCAGGATCGACGACGCGGCGATAACCGACGATCACCAGCACGATGCCGCCGATGACCCACCACCACGCCGACAGTCCGAAAAGATACAACAACAGATCGGACAGCCAGGCACCGACAACGCCACCGCGGTTACTGATTGCTTCGCCTGAACCCGAGAACGACCAGCCCGGGTCGCTCTTGGTGTACGTGAACAGCGTTAACGCCAAGTACAGGAATCCCGCGACGATGAGCAACCACCACGACTCTCGCAAAAGCCGCGCAAAGCGGGGGGACAGTTCACGCGCCGGCGGAGATGCGCGTCGTCGCGAATTCCCGTTTCTCTTAAAAAACATGTAATTGGCGCGTACTCTTGACGAGCAGGATTATACGACCGCTCGAGCCGGCGCTGCAATCGAATTCATCGAATTCGGTGCGTGCTTGCGCCGGCGTGTGGCGTCCCCATCTGTCGCAGGCCGGTCGTACGTGCCGGACTGCTTAAAATGTGAAGCCTTTCCTGGAACGCAACGCCATGTCCGCGAAACACGCGCGCCTGTTGATTCTCGGTTCCGGTCCCGCCGGCTACACGGCGGCAGTATACGCGGCGCGCGCCAATTTACGCCCGACGCTCATCACCGGTCTCGCGCAGGGCGGACAGCTGATGACGACGACCGATGTCGACAACTGGCCGGCCGACGCGGACGGCGTACAGGGGCCCGAACTGATGGCGCGCTTCCTGAAGCACGCCGAACGCTTCGAAACGCAGGTGATCTTCGATCACATCCATGCGGTCGACCTCGGCAAGCGGCCGTTCACGCTCGCCGGTGACAATGGCGATTACACGTGCGACGCGTTGATCATCGCGACCGGCGCATCCGCGCGCTACCTCGGGCTGCCCTCCGAGCAGGCGCATATGGGGCGAGGCGTCTCTGCGTGTGCAACTTGCGACGGCTTTTTCTACAAGGGCCAGGACGTGGTCGTCGTCGGCGGCGGCAACACCGCGGTCGAGGAAGCGCTGTATCTTTCGAACATTGCGCGCAACGTGACGCTGATCCACCGCCGCGATCGCCTGCGTGCCGAAGCGATCCTGATCGATCGTCTGCTCGCCAGGAGTGGCCCCGCCGGCAACATCCGCCTGCTGTGGAACCACGTCGTCGACGAGGTGCTCGGCGACGATGCGGGTGTCAACGGAATTCGCGTGCAGGACGTGACGACCGGCGCAAAGCAGGATCTCGCGACGCATGGCGTCTTCATCGCGATCGGCCATACGCCGAACACGCAGATCTTCGAAGGCCAGCTCGCCATGTCGAATGGCTACATTCGCGTGCGTGGCGGCGCCGAGGGCAATGCGACTGCGACGAGCGTTGCAGGCGTATTCGCGGCCGGCGACGTCGCCGACCACGTCTATCGGCAGGCAGTCACGTCGGCCGGGACCGGCTGCATGGCGGCGCTCGACGCCGAGGTCTTCCTCGAGGAGCTGTCGAGCGCCTCGGCGCAACATGCGACCGGCGCGTCGCAATCGGTCAGCGTCGCATCGGTGGCCTGAACAGGTCACGCTTCGATTGGCCAAGCTCTCCGACCTGCGGTCGCTCGTTGATGCGGCGCGCTCGAGCGTGACGGACGCGCCGAAGAGCGTTCACCGCGAGCCTCCCTCGCCTGTAAGCACGCCAGCGAAGCCGGCAGCAGCCGTTGCGTCACCGTCCGTCGTGCGTCGCCGGCTCGCGGCCGCCCGCCACGCCGACGGCGACATCGATCTCTCGCAGGCGTTTGCGGACGTGACCCGCCTGCCACCGCGAAACCGCGCGCCTTCGACGCGTCCGCGGCCAGCGACCGTCGCGCGGCTGCGCATCGAAGACGAGCGCGATGCGCTGGAGATGTCCAAGTACGGCGCGGAACCGTCGCCGCATAGCTGGGACATTGGGCAGGAACTGGAAGCGGAGCAGACGTTCCTGCGACGTGGGCTCGGCACCGACGTGCTCGTCAAGCTGCGACGCGGCCACTGGGTGGTGCAGGCGGTCGTCGATCTCCACGGCATGACGGTCGACGAAGCGCACGACGCGCTCGCCGATTTCCTGCTCGATGCGCGTGGCCGCGGACTGCGTTGCGTACGCGTCATTCACGGCAAGGGACTTACGTCGCCCAATCGTGAGCCGATACTGAAAGGCAAGGTGCGCCGCTGGCTCGCGCAGTGGGACGACGTGCTCGCCTATTGCGAAGCGCCGCGTCACGCGGGAGGAAGCGGCGCGGTGGTTGCGTTACTGCGCGGTCGCTGAACGCGTTCGAGGCCCGGCCGATCAGGCGCGCTCGACGCGCAATTGCTCGGCAAGTACCGCCTCGAGGCGGTCGAGCGCATACGGCTTGATCAATGGAATCGCGCCGCTTTGCGTGACCGCATCGACCGCGCCCGCATAACCGGTTGCCAATACGACGGGAAGCGCGGGACTGCGTTCGCGAACGATGCGCGCAAGCGTGATGCCGCTGGCTTGCGGCATCACGACGTCCGAGAAGATCAAGTCGATGTGCGCACCTGATTCAAGGATCGCGAGCGCCTCGTCACAGGACGTTGCCGACACCACGCCTGCTCCGGTCAGTTCGACGAGCGCGGCGGCCGTGGCGCGGCTGTCCTCGTCGTCATCGACGACCAGTACGACATAGCCCCGCAAACGCTGCTCGGTCATCCCGCCTCGGCTTTCGCAGCGTGAAGCCGCACGGCGCGGTTCATCGCGGACGCATTGTAGCGACCAGATGTTTCGCGGTCGCCGTGATGCATTGAACGCGCGTTCAAGCGAGCCGGTCCACTACCCGCGGCGAGGCGTTTCTTCGTTGTGCATACGATGTGTCAGCGCGGGCAGGCGCCTGCGCACGTCGTTGATCCGCGCCTGATCGATCTCGCCGACGGCAGTGCCTTCGCCTTCCGCGATGGCTGCGACGATTGCGCCCCAAGGATCGATGAGCATCGAATGACCCCAGGTTCGACGTCCGCCTGGATGTGCGCCCCATTGCGCCGCGGCGAGCACGTAGCACTGGTTTTCGATTGCGCGTGCGCGCAGCAGGATTTCCCAATGCGCTTCGCCGGTGCGTGCGGTGAACGCCGCCGGCACGACGACGAGCGCGACGTCGCCAAGCGCTCGATACAGCTCCGGGAAGCGCACGTCGTAGCAAATCGACAGGCCGACTTCACCGCAGGGCGCCGTGAACGTGACCGGAATGCGCCCGGCGACGATCGTCTTCGCCTCGTCGTAGTCCTCGTCGCCCTGCGTGAAGCGAAACAGATGGATCTTGTCATAACGCGCGATACGACGGCCGTCCGGTCCGTGAACGAGCAATGTCTGGTTCGTTCGTGCCGGATCGTCGCACGCAAGCGGCACGCTGCCGCCAATCAAATACAGACGATGCATTTGCGCCATGCGCGCGAGGAACGCCTGCTGTGGACCGTCGCCGTCCGGTTCGCGTGCGGCGATCCTGTCCTGCGCACGAAGTGCCATCAGCCCGAAGTTCTCGGGCAGCAGGACGAGCTGCGCGCCCTGTTCGGCAGCGGCTGCAATCAGGCGTTCGGCGGCGCGCAGATTGTCCGCGATGTCGGCACCCGACGTCATCTGGATAGCGGCGACCAGCATTGACGACCCGGCGTGGGGAAGGTTCGTCGCGTCGGCCATGTCAGCGAATCGCCGCCCCTGATTGCGCAGCGGTGGCCGCTGCATTGGTACGTGCGACGGTCGGATCGTCGAAGCTTCCGGTGACCGCGTACTCGTAGCTGAACAGCTTGTCGAACGGGTTGTTCAGCATTTTCTGCGCGAGCAGCGTGCCGGCGCCAACCGCAGCGCCGACGAGGGGATTCGCAATGAACAATGCGGCGGTGCCGACCGATACACCGGACGCAAGCGCCGGCTGCACGCGCACCTTCAGTTGCTGCGTTTCCCGCGCGAGATCGACGTCCCCGGCGATGTTCACGGCGGCCGCCGGTCCGACGAGGCGAAAGTCATCGGTATGCATGACGCCATTCTGCAGGCGCACATCGGCGGCAATAGTGTCGAACGCGAATCCCTCGCTGAAGACATCGCGGAAATCGAGAGAAATCCGGCGCGGCAGCGCCTGCAGTGAAAGTACGCCAAGCAGGCGCCCGACGCCCGGATCGACCTTCGTGAACTGGCCCGCGCCCGATTGCAGCTTGAACGTTCCGGACAGCGACGGATAGTCGAAATCGCTCGGCGCACCGTCCCATGACAAGCGTCCGTCGATCTTCGTCGGTGCCCCCTTCACCGCATTCGGCCAGCCGAATCGACCGAGGAACGCGCCCGCCTCCTTGACATCGATCACGACGTTGAGTGTCGTTTGCGAGCGGCTCGCAACATTCCGCCACGAGCCTTCAGCGTCGATGCGGCCGGCATCGTTGACGAGCGCAAGCTTGCGGATCTGCCAGTCGGTGCCTGCGGGGTTGGCAAGCAATTCGAGCCTGCCGACCGTGCGCTCCTTGACGTGCAGTGCGTCGGCGACGAGGTCCACCTCGGGCCAGCGCGTCACCGCCTTCGACGGCGCATGCGGCGCGGATGCATCGGCATCGCTCGCCGTCGGTGTCGACAGCCGAGACAGCCTCGCAACGACGCGGCCGTTCGGTTGCGTTGCAGTCGCCGCACGCCACACCGCGGTTCCCGCGAGTTCGGCACCGTCGAGTGTGAGGCGCCAATCGTTCGCCTGGCGGCGCGCAGTGGACTTGAGCCGCGTGAACGTGCGGCCGAGCGCCTGCAGCGTGCCCGTGGTCAGATCGACGCCCGCCACCGTCAGCGCGTCGGCTGCCGCTCGCCCGCTCGATGACGCGCCGCGCGGTTCGACGTCAAGCCAATCGTCGAGATTCAGCGTCGCGAGGTCGCCGCGTATCCACAGGCCGGGCTGGTCGGGCTCGACCGTTTCGGCGGCGGCCTTGCCGAGCAGGATCAATGCGCGTTCGACGACCGCCGCACTGCCGGCGAGATTTCGCTGCACGACGCCACGCAGGTCGGAGCCCAGTGTGATCAGCAGCCGATCGACCCCGGAACGCAACTCGCGCCGCTCGATACGCAGCGTGGCGCGCTCGCTCGCCGTCTTGCGTAGCGGCGCAGGCAGATCGATGGCTGCGCCCGCGAGCGATGATTCGATCGTCCAGCCCAGGTGCTGATCGCGCGACTCGAGTGCGAGCTGCCAGTCCGTCTTGCCGGTTATGTGGTCGAGCAGAGGAACGTCGTAGTGCCTGCGCACGAGTTGCACATCCGCGGTGCCTGAACCGGTCATGCGCAGGCGGCCGCTCTCCTGGCCAATCTGCAACTTGACCGGTCCGCCGAACATCTCACCGACGACGTCGTTCGTGCGCACGTCCTTCTCGGTGAAGGACAACGAACCGGTCAGTGCACCGACCCCCGGAATGCCCGCCGCGCTGACCGTATTCGATGCGAACTGGTATTGCCCGTTGATTGTCACCGCCGATGGCTCACGCAGCGGCAGGTCGAACTGCAGCGCCAGGCGACCGTCGCCTGTTGCGGTCGCGTCTTTGGTTATGCCGCCGATCCATTCCGTGAGCGGACTGCGCGCAATGAAGGCAAGGAACTCCGACGTCGGACCGTTTGCGGTTCCATCGATCCGCAGCGTAGGTTGCGGCGCATGAAAATCGGCGATCTCCGCGCGTGTCGGGCCGATCTGTGCGCCGAGCACACGACCGCCCGTTGCGGCAATGGCAAGGTGCGTGCCCTCGATACGAACGTCGCCCGTGATATTCGTGATCGCGGGCCAGCGGTCCGCGTAATCGAGCGTCGCATCGTGTGCCCTCGCGGCCAACGTGAACTGGCCCGGTTTACCGGCTGCGAATGGAAACTGCGCGAGATCGCCGACCAGCGTGATTCTCACGTCGTTCGACGTGCCCTTCGTCAGCGCGCGTTGCAACCACCCGCGCACGGCGGCACCCGCGCCAATCGGCACGTAACGATATGCGCTGGCGATGTTGGCCCGTGTCAACTGCGCCCGCAGGTCGATCTCCCGCGTTCCTCGTACGCGGTCCCGCCAGGTGCCGGCGGCGGTACCTGCTGCATCGCCATTCGCGAAAGTGACGTCCTTGAATTGCAGCTCGGTCGACCCCGCATCGCGCTTCCAGCTGACGTCACCGCGAAGCGTGTCGAAGCGCAGCGGATCGGCGAACAAACGAGGCAGGTCGAGGGTCGACGCCTCGCTCGCGAGCCGCAGCGAACCGCCCGTTTCGTTCGCATCGATCGCCCCCGAAAGGTTGCTGCCTCCCGGCACCGCATCGTGTGCCGCAACCGCGACAGCGTAAAACTCCGATTTCACTGCAACGTGAGAAGGCGCATCGAGATTGCCGGTCCATTCGAACGTGCCGCTCCGGACGAAACCCCGCGGTTCATAGCGGTCGATGTCGCGGCGCAATGCTTCGGGCAGCGGCAGGTGCGGCGCGAGTGCCGCGATGGCTCGAAGATCGAGTTCCGTCCACGCGAGTTTTCCCGTCGCCGGCTGGTTTTCGCGCGCAGCCGTCATGAACAGCGTGACGTCGGCGGGTGGCTGCGTGGCGCCGTCGGCCAGCGTGAACGACGCCTGCCGCGCAACAAATTCCGTCCGCGACGTCGTGCGCTTCCACGCGCCGCGGCCCTCGAGATGCCCAACGGTCAGCGGCGGCAGTCCATCGCCCAGGGCGGCGCGAACGTCTTCGAGTTCGACGTCCGCGGTGACCTGCGATGGTTGTGACTTCCGGAAGTCAACCCATGCCCGCACCGCACCCTTGCCGGATTCGATTGCTACCGGCATCGAAACCCATTCACGCCAGGCGCCGATGTCGGCGTAATCGACGCGGAAGTAAACCTTGCCTTCGAGGTTCGTCCAGTCGTTGAGTGCGTGGCCCGTGATGTCGGCGCGAATTTCCAGCGGCGCGGCGAGCTCCGGCGGCGGCACACCGGTCAACCCGGCATGATGGCGGCCAAAGCGCTGCTCCAGTCGAAAGGTCACGTGGTCGAGCAGGAGTTGCGGCGACCGACGGTAGTCGTCGTTCCATGCGACAAGCGCGTCGCGAATGACGATTTGCGGCTGGCGCATCAGCCAGTCGCCGAACGCGGCGTCGCTCGCCGGCGAATCGGCATCGCGCTCGATACCCCCGACGTGCAGTCGACCGGATGCATCGCGGCGCACGGACAGGCGCGGTCCGTCGATCATCAGCTCCTTGAGGCGCAGGTCCAGAAGCGGGAGCGACGTCCAGGCGACCACGAGGTCGACCCGGGGCAGATCAAGGACCACGCGATCGCGCGAAGCTTGCGCACGAATGCGAAACCCGCGAACCGAAATCTGCGGATTCCACCCGTTCCAGCCGGTCACGAGCGAGTCGACCTCGACCGGCTGCCCGAGTCGCGCGGAAAACCATTGCGCGATTTCGCCGCGGCGCGCTTCGATCTGCGGCAGGACGACGAAGCGCACCGCAAGGAGCGCAAAGCAGAACAACCCGACTGCGACCAACATCGCCGTCGCGGTGATCCGCAGCGCGCGCGTCGCGCGGGACGACATCGACGAAGTCGCAGGCATAATGAAGGCGTGGTGACCGATTGTAGCGGAAGGTGCCGTCGTTACGCGCAGCGCTGCCCGCGGTGTCGCCCTCGTATGCCCTGTTGATGGACATCGACCGCGCGCTTGCGTTCAGCCGCTACGCCGAACGTGCGCTGACGCAGTCGCCGCAGCTTCGCGACGAGCTGGACGCAACGCTCGACGCGCCCTTCGACTGGGTCAAGGCGCGCAGCGACGTCGACCGCGAGATCGCCGCGAACGATTCCGCCGCGCTGGCGGCCGCGTTGCGCCTGCTGCGCCGACGCGTGTTCCTCCACACGCTGTTGCGCGATCTCACCGGTCGCGCGCCGCTTGCCGAAGTCCTGGGCGCCGTGACGGCGCTGGCCGAGCATGCATTGCGCGCCGCGGTCGCGGTCAACACGCATGTGCTTGCCGCAGCGCATGGGATGCCAACCGGTGCCGAATCGGGCGCGGTTCAGCAACTGGTCGTGATCGCGATGGGCAAGCTCGGCGGCGGCGAGCTGAATGTCTCGTCGGATATCGATCTCGTGTTCGCGTATCCGGAAGAAGGAGAAACGGCGGGACCGCGGCGCATCTCGAATCGTGAATTCTTCGATCGACTCGGTCAGCGGGTGATCGCCACGCTTTCCCACGTCGACGCGAACGGTTACGTTTTCCGTGTCGACATGCGGCTGCGCCCTTACGGCGACAGCGGGCCGCTGACGGTTTCTTACGCGGCGCTCGAACGCTACCTCGTCACCCAGGGCCGTGCGTGGGAACGCTACGCGTGGCTCAAGGCACGCCCGTTGACGGGTATGGGTCACGAAGAGCTCGCAGCACTCGTCACGCCGTTCGTGTATCGCAGGTACCTCGACTACGACGCGTACGAGGGCTTGCGCGGCATTCATCGCCAGATCAGGGAACAGGAAAAACGCAAGGATTACGCATCCGATATCAAGCTCGGACCGGGCGGCATCCGCGAAATCGAATTCGTCGTGCAGGCCTTGCAGATCGTGCGTGGCGGCCGCGAGCCTGCGCTACGCTCGGCGGGTACGTTGCCTGCGCTTGCGGCGCTTGCTGATCGCGCCGTGATCGCACCCCACGCCGTAGCCGTGCTGCGTAACGGCTACGTGTTTCTCCGGCAGCTCGAACATCGGCTGCAATACCGCGATGACCGCCAGACACAGTCGTTGCCGGACGATCCCGCGGAGCATGCATTGCTCGCCGAAGCGATGTCGTTTGCGTCCCCGAACACGTTCGCTGAGGAACTCGCTCGGCATCGCGGCGACATCGCGCGACAGTTCAATGCCGTGTTCCAGGCGCCTGACGATTCGCCGGCTGGATCGGGCGTCGATGTGTTCGATGCGCTATGGGACGAACCGCAGCCGACGTCTGCTGCGCTCGCCGAATTGGCCGAAGCTGGCTTTAACGATCCCTCCGACGTCGTCGCCACGCTGAGCCGGATACGCAGCAGTCGGCGCTATCTGCAACTGCCGGCAATGTCGCGGGAGCGGTTCGATCGGCTCGTGCCGCGCCTCGTCCGCGTCGCAGCGGCGCACCGACTGCCAAGCGCGTCTCCCGACGCCGTCGTCAAGCGGCTGCTCGCCCTGCTCGAAGCGGTCAGCGGTCGCAGCGCCTACCTTGCGCTGCTGATCGAGCATCCGCCGCTGCTGCCACGCCTCGTGCAGCTGATGGGCGCGTCCGCGTGGGCCGCGGATTACCTGACACGACGTCCGTTGCTGCTCGACGAATTGCTCGATGCGCGGATGCTGCTGACCGAGCCGGACTGGGCGGCGTGGCGCGAAGAACTCGACCGGCTGCTCGCGGCGCACGGCACCGACACCGAGGCGGCGATGGACGCGTTGCGGCATTTCCAGCACGCGCAGACGTTCCGGCTGCTGGCACAGGATCTCGCGGGACAGATGACGGTCGAGCGCCTGGCGGACCACCTTTCTGCGCTGGCCGATACGATTCTCGATGCAACGCTGCGGAAATGCTGGCAGCAACTCCACGTGGCCGATCGGCAAGCGCCGCGGTTCGCGATCATCGGCTACGGCAAGCTCGGTGGGAAGGAGCTCGGGTATGCGTCCGATCTGGATCTGGTCTTCGTGTATGACCCTGGTGAAGACGCCGACGCCGCGCAGGAGCTCTACGCGCGTCTCGCGCAGCGCATCAACACATGGCTGAGCAGCGCGACCGGTGCCGGACGGCTGTACGAAACGGACTTGCGATTGCGTCCGGACGGCGCTGCAGGCCTGCTCGTGTCGAGCGTCACCGCATTTGACCGTTATCAACGCGAGCAGGCGTGGACCTGGGAACACCAGGCGCTGACGCGTGCACGCCTCGTGGCAGGCGATGTGGCAATCGGCGCGGCTTTCGAAGCGACCCGCGATGCGGTGCTGCGCACGCCGCGCGACCCTGCGGCGCTCCGGCGCGAGGTCGTCGACATGCGCGAGCGAATGGCGGTCGGACACGCGAACCCAACGACGCTGTTCGATCTGAAGCACGATGCGGGTGGCATGGTCGAT